>JAKEIF010000236.1 GCA_022545875.1 Nitrososphaera sp. | reverse complement strand
GAAGTCCCGAGATCTAACGCGTACATCATGAAGATGATCCTACACGATTGGAGCGATGACGAATGCGTCAAGATCTTGTCAAACATTCAAAAGGCATCGCCTGCGGGCGCAAGGGTTCTTGTTGTTGAGCATGTTGTCCCAGGACCCGAGACTCCACATTTCTCAAAGCTGTTTGACATACACATGATGTGCGCCCTGACCGGCAGAGAGAGGACGGAAAAGGAATACGCGGAACTGATGGGCAGAGCTGGCCTTGAGTATATGCAAACGCACTATCCGCCATCAAGGTCTATAGGAATAGTTGAAGCGATAAAGCGATAGCCGCGGGCACTACCACGTGTCGAGTCGAGTTAGGGAATTGTAAGCCTTAAAATCCGCGGCCGACTATGGCTCGGATTTTATTTCTTTATTTTCTAGTTCGGCATGCGGCAGCAATGGAAGGCTAAATGTGAAAGTAGCGCCCTTATCGCTGTTGTTCTCTGCCCATATCATCCCTCCATGCGCCTCTACTATGCTCCTAGATATGAACAGTCCAAGCCCTGTCCCACTTACAGATTTTGATGCAAACTTTGTAAAAAGCCGGGGCACTACTTCTGGATCGATTCCGCGGCCAGTGTCGCTGACGCTTACGACCACATTATCGTCTTTTTTTTCTACCTTTACCGTTATGGTTCCGCTGTCAGTAAACTTTACCGCATTATTCAGAAGATTGGATACTACCTCAAATAGCCTGGGTTTGTCAGCGAAGACGTTTACCCGCTTATCGGACAGCACAGACAGAATCTCTATTTTCTTATCTTTGGGAATGAAACTATTTGCGTCAAGAAGAACGTTACGGACTTTGTCATTCATGTCGACTATTTCCTTGTTCAACTTGAGAGACTGGCTCTCTATCCTGGACACTTCCAGGATATCAGAAGAAAGGCGCTCCAGCCGCTTTGCGTTCCGTATTATCATCTCTAGTTCTGGGCGCGTAATTTCGATTTTCTCAGAATCTTTAGCGTTCATTTCAAGCAGGTCTGCAATTCCTAGCAAGGGCTGGACGGGGGTCCTAAGCTCGTGCGCCGCGATGTTGATGAATTCTTGTTGCATTTTATCATGGGCAACAAGTTTTTCATTGCTCGTATGCAGCTCCTGCGTCCTGTCCCTGATTCGCTTTTCAAGCGTCGAAGTCCACCTTGCAAGGTATAGTATCAGAAGCGATACTGCCGCTACAAGTGCAATGAGCAAGACTATGTTCTGGATATACTCCGCCTGAAGAATGCCGTTAATCTGGGAGTATATAGATGCAGTCGGAGTAGTGACAAAAATGTAAAGAACGGGCCTTTCGTTCACAAAAATCGGAGAACCGCTACTAAATCTCTCGCCCAAATTGGCAGTGAAGAGAGCAGAATCCGCTCGGCCTTCCAAGACGTTACTGTATAGCTGGTTTATCGCGGTATTGCCCTGTGTAAGACCCTGGATGTTTTCGCCAAAGATATTTTCGCCTACAAACTCGCTTATTCCGCTTGCCAGAATCGTGCCCTTGCCGTCAAGAGCAATAATTGATTGAGTATCGGCATCGTAAATGTTGCCGTACCGCTCAAAAAACTTTGCAGTGGGCAGAAACGCAGAGACGATTCCGACGTATTCATTTGTATCCTGATTTATTATCGGAACTCCTATTGCAACATAAAATATTCCCGTTGCCCCTACATAGCCTGAGGACACATACGGCCTTAGCGTCGCCCTTACCTCCTTTACGTATTCAAGGTCTGATCTATCTGATCCCATGAATTTCCGATATTCTTCATAGGATGTATTCACCAAGATGCCATCTGCATCGGCCAGTCTTATGCTGTCAATAAGTGTGATTTTGCTAATATCAACGTCAGCTTCCCAAAGCAAGCGGGAAGTCTCGTCACTTGTAAACTCGCTCCTTTGGAGGGCCGGAGCAGACGCCAAGAGCTCTAGTCGCAATATGAGGCCGTCAATGTCTGATGCGATATGGTTGGCCAGTGCTTCTGTATTGTCGATCTGCCGCTGTTTCTGCTGTTCTAGCAACGCGTTCTTTAGGTTACTTTCAGTGATCGCTTGAAGATAAAAATAGGACGCAAAAGCCGTAACTATGATTACGGCGATGGCGACAAACGCCATCCACGAACGCCTAGCATGCAGTGACCGGGAAGAAAATCCCATTGAAACTACATTCAGGGGCCGTCAGAGCTTGATAAATGGGTATGATAGAATCTTCTAGAGTACAAAAACCCACACGAATGTCCTTTCGTGGCCATAGAGTGCAAGCTACCGAGTAAAAGAAAACAGGGATTTCAGGGGCTAGCGTCCAACGTTACCAGAATATCTGTTCACAGTCGCAACGGCCACCGAATTTGGTCGTCCTGCCGCATTTAGGACATGTATGCGGTGGTTCAACTTGCTCTTGTTCGTCATCGAACATAGCCACTACTGCACAGCATCGCATATAGATGGTGATCTATAGTGTCGGCGCGCGATAAACCAGGACGCGGGCTGTTTAGGTAAAGCTCGTATTACTTGCTGCGCGACTTTTTTGCCTTTGTTTTACCCTTACGTCCGAGCTTTGCGTTGGCAACTGCGTGAGGATTCTTTGCACCACCCTTGCGTTTTATTTTCTCGACTGTCCTATCATACTTGCGTTTGCTGACTCCTTTCTTTACTCCCCTAGGCATGAGTTTACGCGTGCAATCATGGAATATTAAAAGAACGACAGATTGTTCCTGTCAGTCACAAGCTGCACTTGGCACGTACAGAATTGCTTCACCCCGCTGCAACGTGTATGCGTGACGATGTGACATGTGGTGATTCGACTTTGCAACTATCTTTTCTTTGCTGATTTCTCTCCCTTCGGATAAAGATCACGGCCTTCCATCCCTTGTTCTTGCATCGCGATCAGAATGATCCTGCGATGACAATCATCAACGCTTCGCTCCATGCACATAAAGCAAACCGGCTGCTCAAAGCGGTTGACAATGGAGGCTTGAATAGTGGGCTTGATGTTTTCGATGTACCACTCGATTGCATTTCCTGCTCTTCTGATTTCGCCGGGTACGCCATACTCCTTGAGATGTTTGTAACTGATGCCTTCGCTCTCAAGCCGCAGCGCGAGCTTGCTCTTTGAAAAGTCGGAATTCATCGAGACGGCATTGAATCTGCAATCAAGCAGCGTTCTTACCCCGTTCTCATTCAGAATCTGAATGAACCTGTTGATTCCTAGACCCTCATAGCCTATTGTATAGATCAATAGATCACTTTGCTTGTCGATTATTTGCTTTGTTAGATTTTCTGCCTTACCCGCTCAACTTTATATATTAATTATGAAGAAGAATATACTAGTGGTTTTTGAGGCTTTTGACGCAGAGAGCATAGCGGCAGGAATCGGCATTTTCATTGCCGCGGTGTTCGTGGCAAAGGGCATTCGGGTGGTTAGACCGACTGAGCGGATGGCAGTTGAAAGGCTTGGCAAATTCGAGAGAATAAAGGATCAGGGCATTACATGGATTATTCCGATTATTCACAAAAGCATCTTTGTCAACATAACAGAACAAATGACCGACGTCGAAAGCCAAGAAATCATTACAAAGGACAACCTGAACGCAAGAGTAGCGGCCCAGGTCTATTACAAGGTTAGAGAGGACGACCAGTCCGTAAAGAATGCACTTTACAAGGTCAACGACTACCAGTCGCAGATCATCGCACTTGCCCGGACCACCATGCGCAACGTGATTGGCGACAGGGACTTCTCCAATGTCAATAGCAGGAGGGGCGAGCTCAACGCCGAAATAATGATGCAGATTCAAAAGCAGATTAGCGAATGGGGTCTTGACGTCGTAAGAGTCGAGGTAAAGGAAATCGACCCGCCAAAGGAAGTACAGGAGACAATGAATGCCGTTATACAGGCTAATAACAAGAAAGTTGCTGCAATAGATCTGGCTCAGGCCCTGGCGACTCAGGCTGACGGCGAAAAGCAGGCCGCCATCAAGAGGGCAGAAGGTTCAAAGCAATCAGCAATTCTCGAGGCAGAAGGCCAGGCAAATGCAATCAAGACAGTTGCAGAGGCCGATGCATCAAAGATCAAACTTATTGCTGCAGCCGAGGCAAATAGAATCGAGGTTGTGAACAGGGCCGCAAGGGAATATTTTAAGGAAAACGCGATCACTCTGAAGCAACTCGAAGTGACGCAGCAGTCTATGCAGGAAAATACAAAGTTCGTTATCGTAGAAAAAGGGACGAATCCAACGCTGGTACTTGACAGCGGTAACGGCAGTGCGCTGCCTATCAAGCCAAAGCTAACAACGTGACCTCTGGCTCTGAAAATACCTGGTCTGGAGAATGACGTAATCTCTGTACCAAGCGTCCCTGGTTATTGTCAATAAACCTAAAGCTATGGCTTTGATTATGGCACGCTTTGATAGCCATGCAGATCTTCATTGCTTAACCGTTCATTGTCCACTTTTGTGGTCCCCATAACGGCCTGCATCAACTGCTGTGCCGCCGTTGGCTTTAGAACGATATCATCAATTTGTGACGACGGAAAGACCTTTTTGAATTCTGACTTACTTATCTCAAAGTCTGTGAGCAGGATTATCCTGATTTCGGCGCAGAGCCTTCTGACGCGGCGGGCGAATTCAAACCCTGTCATGCCCGGCATCCGTGCATCAACAACGATCGCCATGTAGCGTTTCGGATTTCTCTTAAACTCCTCCAGCGCTTTCCTTGGTTCTCGAAAGAACTTGGTTGAGTATTGGTTTCGAGATAGAATCCAAGTGACGACTTTTGCTGCGCCCTCGTCGTCATCCACGACCATTATCCTTCCTTTCCAGCGTTCCTTTCGAACGCTATCACTAGAAAAAGTCACTGATACAGGGAATAAAGCATATAATATAAGATTTATGGGGAATTATCCTATAGGTTTGACCAACATAGTAATGTAAAGTCGCTTGGAGGTCGTAACAAATTCGGTTCTCATTGAACTACTGGTACGCCGAGCTCTAGACTATTCGGTTTCGATCTTTTCCAAGAGTGCGCTAAAGGCTGCCGAAGCTTTATCTAACATCTGTGAAGCGTCATAATACTCGCCAGCGGTAGCTAAAGACCTAGAGCCTTCTGCGAGGTTAGCTATCGAGTCTAGCTCGGTGCCAATTGCCTCTATGTCGTAAGTAGCGCCAGCTTCAACGTTGGCGGCTTCAAGCTCAGTCAGAAAGTCCAGCCTAAAGCCTTCGACAGAGACCAAGAGCGCGTCTACTCCTTCATCGATGTTTGTCCTCGCGCTTTCACAGTAAATCAGAGTATGGTCTGCAAGTGAGTCCTGCATAGCGCTGTCGCCTTCGGTTCCGGACGCGGCCTCACACGCGTAGGCCACAAGGCTCAAGCCGGGATCCGCCGCTACGCCTAGTTCATGCACAAGATCGGGCCTGTTGCAATATTCTCCAAGGAGCAGGTCGGCTGCAATTTTATTTGTCTCATTTGCATTCTCTGCTTCTGCTACCAGTTTCTGGATACCGTCATTCACGGAATTACATTCTGCAAAATCTTCAGGTGTTATCTCTGCAGGGGCTATTTTGGCCTCGTCTATGGGTTCCTCGGCGATAACGTTCGATCCCGCAGGTGGATTGTCGAGATTTGGAGATAGCGGAGAAACAGGAGAGAGCAGAATTGCAAGTGCAACCAATGATCCTAGTACGGCTGCCAAGCGAACGGCTGACATGTTTAGTCAACACCTG
>JAKEIF010000235.1 GCA_022545875.1 Nitrososphaera sp. | reverse complement strand
TCTGGCGGCTTTGACAAGAAGGCAGAACTTCCGCCCATCTAGATTTCAAGCACAGGCCTTGAGTCAAGAATCATGTTCTGAAACATTATAGTCGAATCGGATGAAAAGCCAAGGGAGAGAAGGTTTCGAATTACTATGGCCAGATGTGAAAAGCCATGCCCCGTTTCTGCAATGTAGCCCTTATAGAATCTGTTTTCGATTTCAGAATATGATTTTAGATCCATTGCGCTCGCAAGGAACGAGCCGACGTCCATACTCTTTGCAAATTCTGAACAGCTACTTTTTGTAAATCCCAGGTCGGTCCTAACTACAGACTTTTCCTTAACCAGATAATTTTGCGCCTTGTTATCGACAAAAGCATAGCCAGCACGATGCATTTTTCCAGTGAGCGCGCCTGCACCTGACGCAAGCTCTGAAGAGCCGGATGAGACAAATGCTCGATAAAGATCTCCACCCTCGACGTACTCCTCAATCAGGTACTGGTCGGATATGGCAATCAGTTCGGGAGTTGGGACGCCCAGCCGGGCAAGATTCTCCCTCATCAAGTGGCCCTCGTTAGCCATTATTTCGCTAGGTGCAGTTGGAGACGACGGATGGGCAAGAAGGAATGAGATAAGCGAGTAAGTATACGTGATAATAAATTCGTGAAAGTCCTTGGTAGCCTTGTTGCGCTTTACGACAACCCTGCGGCCATTCCTCTCCTCCACAGAGATGTCACGCTGCCAATTGACGAAATACAACCGCTGTCAATAATAGCAGCCTCCCTTGATTTATTCATTCAACGCATAATAGATAGACTGCATCATTCTAGGATGATGCAGCACCACGAGGGGCATACGACCGCGCAAAAGTTCTTTACTTCTGAAAATGCTGCAAGCTACGATTCGGTTGCGCGGTATGCGACTTTTGGCCAAGATAGTGCATGGAAGCGCAAGATCGTAGAAGCGGTGTGCGACCGTGGGTCAATACTGGAATTGGCATGTGGAACAGGCATATTGTCCAAAATGCTGGTGCAGTCCGGGCGAAGTGTGGTAGGCCTTGACCTGACTTTTGACTACCTACTGGCGTCCAGGAATAAAATCGATGTCAGAGTTTCCCAAGGAACCGCCGAGGCGCTACCTTACAGGGAAGGGCAATTCGATGCAATAGTCTCGTCTTATCTTGCAAAATACGTCGATGTCGAGTTCGTGGTGAAGGAATGCTTGCGAGTTTTGCGTCCCGGCGGTATCGTAGTTTTTCATGATTTTACCTACCCGGAAGGCGGGGGAATGCGCAAGCTGTGGAAATTCTATTTTTCAATCCTCCGCCTCTGCGGATTCTTTGCGCCGTCGTGGAAGACAGTTTTCAATCATCTCGACAGTTATATCGAAAATTCAAGATGGGTGTTGAAGACCGAGCAAGCACTACATCAGTACCGCTTCAGCAACGTCAGTGTCCAATACCTTACCGCGGGGACGGCCGCCATAATCATCGCGGAGAAACCATGACTACTGAGAAAGAGACACGGATGAATGAGTGGTTCGTACCAAGATTCGGTCCCACGAAATTTCGGGCCTTTGTAGGCCTGCTTTTCCTTCCGTACACGGGGATGTGTGTTTCATTTGCAGTCGTTGGATCATTGCTCCCCATTGCCTTTTCTTGGGAGAGAGTAGGGGCCATAGCCCTAATCTACGCCCTCGCTCTAGGCGTTGCGGCCCATGCCGCTGATACGGTCGGCTCCAAGAAGACAAAGCCGTGGGGGAATTATTTCTCTAAAAAGCAGTTGCTCTTGTTGGCTGGCGTGTCACTAGTAGCAGCCTATTTGATAGGTCTGTACTACATCCTTTACTTTGCGCCGCTGCTTGCCATTATTGCCGTGCTGGAGGGTTTTTTTCTGCTTGCTTACAATTTTGAGCTTTTTGGTGGCCGGTTCCACAATGACTTTTGGTTCTGCATTTCTTGGGGGGCCTTGCCCGTTCTGGCAGGCTATGTGATCCAGACAAATTCCTTGGATCTGCTGCCACTAGGCATATCTGCAGGGGCAGGACTTGTGAGTTATGTCCAAATAAGACTCTCCCGGCCGTACAAGGAATTGAGGCGGGCAGGTGTCAGCGACAGGCGTGCCAAAAGGCTCGAGAACGGCCTCAAGGCGATCAGCTTGGGCACTATTTCTTTTGCTGCTGCACTCACTATAACAAAGATAATCTTTTCTTGAAGTACTCCCTAGCCATCCCATGGCTGGCGCATTGATCAAGAACAAGGATTTTGGAAGTGGGATGATTGCAACATTTGACGAACTCGAAAAGAAAACAGGTTTAAGGCTAGAGATCCCGCAAAAGATCCTTCTTGCGGAGGTTGGGACGCTTGAGCAGGTACTGAGTCTCCTCGCAAGTGAGAGCGTTGGTGTCAAAATTATTGAACAGAAAGAGAGCAGAGGGGTCATATCAAGAAAGTCGACGATTAGCACTGGCTCTGGAAGAACTCTTGTGAAGGCACAGAGCAAGATCTTTACCCGGAATATTCCGCGAAAACTCGCCGAGCTTATCAGGGCCCGCAACTATGGCATAGGAACGATTATTCAAAGCCTTGAGCTGGAGACGTTCCGGAAAATTACCGAAATAGGATACGACCCGCATACCGCCAGCCTCTTTAGGAAATACAGGATAACTATCGGGCGCAAAGTGGGATTCGAGATCAGAGAGGAATTCGTAAAATGATAAAGTCGCATAATTTCATCTGAAGGTACGACCCTAGATTGCATTGTGACGTAAAGTCCAACTTTGCACCTTGCTTTTATAGAAAGCAAAGCAAGTCAACAAAGTGCAGGAAGAAATATTGTTCTTCATTTCAGCGCTCATTGCTGAAATCATAGGAACTATGGCAGGATTTGGATCCTCAACGATATTTCTGCCTCTTGCCCTGCTGTTTGTCGACTTCAAAACTGCAATAATCTTGGTAGCAATATTCCATTTGTTTGGCAACCTTGGAAGGATAGCTTTCTTCCGCCAGGGCTTTGACAAGAGGATAATTCTCCAATTCGGAGTGCCCAGCGTTCTTCTAAGCTTTCTTGGCGCATTCTTGATAGGCCTTCGTCCACAGCCTATTTTGAAGTTAATTCTAGGAGTCTTTCTCATTGTCACG
>JAKEIF010000234.1 GCA_022545875.1 Nitrososphaera sp. | reverse complement strand
GAGAGTTTTCTGCAACTTGGAGAACAAATCCGTGTCACACTTGGCAAACTCCCTGTAATTGAAGACGCCGTCTCTTTTGGTAAACAGCACCTGAAACATGGACGGATATCCTTGTATGATTGCGTCAACCTTGCTGTCATGCAAGACATCGCTGACGCCTCTAATTAGCGCGCTGCCGAACTTCTCTATTCGTGAATGAACCCTGCCTTTTCGTATTTCTTCGAGCGTCGCATCGGCTGCCGCAAGTGAGACTGGGTTCCTTGCATAGGTGCTTCCTGGGATAACCTCGCTCGTTGCATACTTCTCCATTATGTCCTTCAACCCTACTACTGCAGAAACGGGATATCCGTTGCCCAATGCCTTGGCAAGGGTAGTGAGATGCGGTTTGACCCCGAGCAATTCCTGCGCGCCGCCTTTGGCTACCCTGAACCCTGTCTTTACTTCGTCGAAAATAAGCAGCATGTCATTTTTTTCGCATAATTCCTTGAGGAACTTTAGATAACCATCGCGTGGCGGAATTACCGACGCATTGGCCATTATCGGCTCCGTAATTATCGCGGCAAGGTCCTTGCTGTTTTTCTTTACAATCTTTTCCACCGCATCAAAGTCGTTCCACCTTTCGACCATGACTAGGCTCTCAACTGCCTTGGGAATTCCTGGCGCGTCGGGCTGCTTGCCGCGGCCATTGCCCGGCTCTACTGAAAATAAGACGTAATCGTGGGCTCCATGGTACTGGCCTTCGAACTTTAGGATCTTTTCTTTCTTTGTCTGTGCCCTTGCTATCCTGATGGCATGCATGGTTGCTTCGGTGCCGGAGACAAAGAATCTTATCCTCTCGGCACTTGGGACAAGGGACTTTATCTTTTCGGCAACTGCAACTTCCAGCGCATTATCAAAGCCGTAGCTAATCCCCTTCTGGTCGTATTCGTGTACCCTCTTTAGAACTGCTGGATGGGCATGGCCCAAGATTACCGGGCCATAGCCAAGCTTGTAGTCGACGTATTCATTGCCGTCAACGTCCCAGATATGGGAACCCTTGGCCTTGCTTACAAAAATCGAGTCAAGAACTTTTGAAGGCATCATCTTTGAGGCCCTGCGCTGCAGATTTTTCGATGCTTTCATGCTCAGCAACGCGCGCTTCCTCCATTGAAGAGATAGCGAAAACCGATCTTCACAGGATAAAGGTGGCAAATAAAGAATAAATGGATTAGATAAGGGAGCATCCTAAAGACGATATTGTCAAACCCTGCGCCCTCGTTTTCAAGCGTACTTGTCACGGGGGCTTCTGGCTTTATCGGGTCAAGACTCGTCCAAAGGCTCAGCGAGATGCTATCGGCTGCAAACGGACCGTTTGAGATAATGGCCCTCGTCAGACACAACCAGGGGATGGATTTGGAATCACAAGGCATACAAGGCCTTACCAAGGTAAACGGAGACCTTATTGACGCCAACTCTTTAAAGTTTAGCAAGAGCGCGCAAGCAAAATTTGACGTCGTATATCATCTGGCTGCAGCCACTCCGGACAGCGGCGCCAGCCGGCAAACCCTCAGGAAAGTGAATCTGGACGGCACCAAGAACTTGTTCAATGCAGTCCAAAGTCGCGTACGGCATATCGTGTACGTCTCTGGAACGGCCGTTTTCGATCCAAGTGCTGGCGGTGGATCTGGTGGCTCCGGGAGGATAGTCAACGAAGATTCGCCCAAGAGCCAGCAGTTGGAATACATCAAGATTCGATTGGAAGCTGAAGACTATTTGCGCGAGAACTGCGCAAAAAGTGGAATTGACTTTACAGTCGTCTATTTTCCAGACATTGTATATGGCAATGCCGGGAGCTTTAGGCGGATATTTTTGGAGCCAATAGGCAAAAGCAAGTTCAGGATACCGGGCTCCGGAGACTATCATACAAATTTCATCCATCTGGATGACGCGGCAAATATTCTTATCACAATTGCATCGAAGAGGGGCGAAACCGCAAACGAGTCGTTCATTGCATCGGATTCCAATCCTGCACCGTTCAAGGAATTTGTTAACTTTATCGCTGATGAGATGGGTGCCAGACATCCGGGTTCGGTGCCACTATTTCTGGCCAAGGCTGCAGTCGGTTCTGAGCTAATAAGGATGCTGACAAAAGATACAAGGGCATCAAATCAAAAGATCTCTGGCCTATACACTTTCCAACACCCCTCCTATAAGACAGGGATTCCTCAAGTTGTCGCACAATATACATCGAGTTCGTAGCCAGAATTACCCAAAATATCCGGATTGCCTACTTTACGTGCAGCATTCATGCTTATTAGTGCACTTGCATTCGCTGGGTTCCCTTAGACATTGAGAGCAGATCGGAACCCCGCAGCCAACGCATGTGTTGTCACTCAAGTTGCACGCCCAGTGCTTGCATTCCGCCAACGTACAAGCAATGGCGTCCAACGATTAGAACTTTTGCAGCTCTGCCGCTTTTTACGCGGACTACAGAGGCCCGGGGACTGTTGGCAGCAGCAGGCCTACTATTGTAGCGGCAATCCAGATTATTACTGCGACTACAAGTGCCTTCAGCCAGCCCATGTCGTACAACATCCTCAATGCGATGAGCCATACTATTCCTCCAACGATTGCTGCCAGCCAGCCGTTTCCAAGGAGAAAGTAGACTATGGAATATGCGACTGCGCCAATGATTGCAGTTACGAAGGCCCTTCCGATTCCTTTGTTTTCGCCAAATAACCTTGTGACAATGTAGATTATGATAGTCGATATGATAAGGCCGATAACGAAAACGACTGCAGACCAGATCTCATTTGCCACGCAGCTCTTCGTTTACGGATCTATTTAAGGAATGAGCATTTTCAATAGCTAGACATACTCCCTAAGATCTTGCAGCTCTGGTTATCTTGAATTTTCAAAAGGCTGGTAAATAGTCAGGAAGATCGTCATGCATTTTAAGAGTAACGATAAATCGATACCGGCAACGTTTCCACAAGTGATAAAAGTCGTCCCATTATAGCCGGCGGACGATGCGAACAGACTGTAAAAACAATTCGTCAACAGCAGGAACAAGAGCCCGCATGCTAGGAGCATTTCTTGCAGCGGTAGCCGCTTCGTCAGTACTGGCCGCCGGAGGAGCGACCGGTCCGCAAACAATGAATGCAGCCTACGCCGATGGCGGCAACGGGCTCATTATCCCAATGTACGGATGGGGAGCAGGACATGAAAAAGTGACAAGTGCAAAGGAGGACAACCCTGGGACTGAGATGATCGTAGTGATAAATCCCTCAAGCGGAGCCGGAGGGAATGAAGAATCATACTGGTCCGATGTTGTTGACGATTTGCAAGACGAGGACGTTAAAGTCGTCGGCTATGTGAGTACGGCAGATGCCGGAAGGAGCCAAAGCGACATAGAACAAGAGATTGACAACTACAATGAATGGTATGGAGTGGATGGGATCTTTTTTGATGAGGTGAGCCCGTCGGCGCACAGCTACTACGAAGAGCTATACGACTATACTAAAGCAGATGATGGCATGGTGATCTTGAACCCCGGAGCGTCAGTCCCAGAGTCATATGCAGACGCGGCGGACATCATTATCGTATACGAGAACCATGGTGTCCCGTCGGGAGTAACGTCAAACGGGATCTCTGAAGGCATGCTGGGAGCACTCCCATACGGGTTGGATGCGTCTGAGGAAGAATTCAGCGAGTTGAGCGACGAAGTCGGCTACCTGTACGTTTCGCCGGACTGGATGGACGTTGCTTCAAGTTTGGGAGAGCAGGCTGACTGGGCTGATTGATATCGGCAGGTATAATCGCGGACACACGCGTGTCCCATATGTTTCTTTTTGACGGTTGTAATTTGCATCGCTTGTTATCAGTTCAGATTCGTATTGATAATACTAATAGCATGCAGGATTGCAATATTCTGTTGTTGGCGCCCGAGCTATTCATAACGTGCGTTTCTGATGATGAACGATTTGCTTCAGAGGTCTATGACTACCTGTTTTCAACTCTTGAAAAGCAGCGGCAGTTTGAGGAGGGCAAGGACATCCGAGTTGACAAACAGAATGTCGTTTTGCTTGATAACGAGATAAAGGTCGACGACAGTGCCATGGTTCCCAAGGGGATGGTAAAGTGGGCGCTAGAGTCGTTTCTGCGGCAGGATAAAGAAAAGTTCAAGGATTATGGCGTAATTGAATTTGGCGATGGGTTTACGATTGGCAAGATTCTTCATCCGTCCAAGATGGAGATGCTTACCTGCGAGATTTGCGGTTTCTTTACGCCTTACGCAGCGGAATTGACGACTCATAGGATGACTCATTTTGGCATCTAACACAGAATCATGCGCCGGGTGAAGGCGAAACCTTTTGTCTTTTTCCGGCAAAAAACATTACTGCGCCTGCCACTATCAGCAGTATTACTCCGATTCGAAAGTAAAATGCTCCGGAGAAAAAGTCATTTGCCAGCTGGCTTTGTGGCACAACATATCCCGCCAAATGATAAAGCGAAGCAAATACGTAGGTGTTTGCCAGGAACATTATTACTCCTATTGCAAAACTCACAATGCCTGCCTTGCGTAGGATGGCCGTAATGCCTCTTTGTGAAGCAGCTAATAAAGCCTGTCGCCGATTCACAGAAAGCCGTACGCAAGGTTTGCCATTACAAATATCAGCGCAACCTGAAAGACCCCTTGGCTGCCTGCAAGTTTTATGTTTCTCATGCCCCATCGAATCAGTTTATCTCTATCGGGATCCTTCTTGCGCACCTCCAAAAAGACCCGTATCTCTGTAGGCATGATAATGCCAAAGCCCTGGATCGAGAGGATAATCACGATTACAACTGCTGCTATTATCGTAGGAGATTCTAGCGTGAGCATGTTCATCTTTTGGGCAAGGGTTATGCCAGAGGTTATGGCCGCGGTGGCAAGTGCGGGCATTAGAAAGAGCATCACGGGCACGAGCTTTTTTATCACCTGTATTCTCGCACCCGGTTCGAGACCCTTCATTACTCTGCCCATAACGATCCCCATGAAAAGGTCAATTCCAGTCCATGTGCCGCCCATCAGCACGTGGACATAGTTGAGAGCTAGCAGGTTACCCATGACAAGCACAACTGCAAGGGCGGCAATTGGGACAAGAAGCGTAAGAAGTGCATATGGTGTGAGAATCCTGTGTTTCTCTTCGATCACGAGCCGACACAAAAACGCCCTGCTGTTATTTAACTCGAGCGGGCTGCTCTCAGGGAACCAACTACCATAGCTAAAATTTTCTAAAGCCCGAATCTAACTAAATTAGCTTGGAGAATTAAAAGCGCATTTTATTATTTTTCAGAGAAAGGGCGGTATGCAAGTGGCTAGAGGTGTCCTCTAACGGCAAACGGGAGCATGGTCGAAGTCATCGGTATAGCGTTTAGCATGATAGCAATCAAGCTAATGATGGCCCTTGAAAATACTCAGGTGACCATCGTCGGCGCAATTGGACAGGCGCGACCAAGAAGGCCCGACCGGGTAGTCGCGCTTGCGATCGGCGCCAAAAAGTTCTTTGTGCTAAAGATCGGAATCGTCTTCTTTGGGAGGATAAGCGCTCTTATCTTCCAGGTCCAAGAGATGTATGCTGAAAAAAGCGTCCAGGCAGCCGCGTCGTCGATGATGAATACGATTGTAGTTTCCAACAAGATGATAGGCCACGCCGCGACCAGATACACAAGGCATGCGGCAAGGACTGTGAAAAAGGGTGTCACACATCCTTACTACAGGCAGCGCCGCTACCGTCAGTCGCGCAGGCAGGGCCAGCCGGCGTAGTCCAGTCATTAGAATGCTGGCCGGCTTTGAAAGAATTCCTCAGAGGGTCTAACAATAGCACCTTGTTAGAATATTAACGGCTCTGCCGAAAAATGAGCGGATTTCATGGATTTCGATCTCGGCTTCATCGCATCATCCGTAGGATTTGGCGGAGTGGCGGGGTTTCTCATTGGATATGCAGTCAAAAAGGTCGTCAAGATAACAATGATCCTAGTCGGGCTGTTTGTCGCGGCGATGGCGTACCTGGGCTATCAGGGCATAATTGTAGTCAATTGGGACAGGCTTGCCTCACAGGCTTCTAACGTAACGTCCGGCGTGGGCAATGTAACCGGCCAGGCTACAGGCGCCGGTGACCAGCTGGCAAATGCGCTTGTGAACTTTGGCATCCCATTCACGGGAACGTTTGCCGGCGCATTTATTTTCGGATTCATGAAAGGCTAGATCCTAGCAATTGCCAAAAAATTGCTCAAGCCATTGGGCATGTCAAAAGTATTCGTCGTCGTATTCTTCCTGCTCTTTTTTTTCGTCAAGCATGTCCAGCCATTGGCCGCCTGACCTAATGTCCCACTTTATCTCCACGTTGCGCGGAGAGGCAAGTACGTCCCTCACTTGAAATAATGCCAGAGGAAGTTTAATCTTGGATAACGCTTCGACTTGCTCTTCAGTAAAGATGCTGCGGCCTGTCCTTAGCTTTACCCAGCAGAGCGCCTCAGGATTGGCAACAATTACGCTCTCTGGGATATTTTTTACCTGGCATGCCAGGTAGTCAAATACAAAGCCCGGAGAGCCGGGCGAAGCTGACCGGCCGATTTCATAAATTTCCGGGATTATTTGCTGCATTATCTTGACCCGCACGCTGTGATCCCCTTTTTCAAAAACCAGAATGCCTTCGCTCTTTAAACTGGTAAGGCTGTCATGGACGTTTTGAAGCGGTGAATATGCCCATCCCTGCTGCGCACATCCTTCCCTGTAGTATACTTCTCGAAGGGATTCCTTTAGGGATCCGGTTATCTCCAAGCTCATCTGTGAGTTGTGTGCCCCTGGGCTTCATAAATTTTGCAAAGTCAATACTATATCGAGAAAAAGAACTGGGCCACAAGTTGTTCCTTATCCTCTTTTATAGCAGTCAAGAATAATTTCCGACTACATTGCGAAAATTTCTGATATTTGTGATTCTTTCGCCTGTTGTCCTGGCGGTAATCTCGGCATCAGGATTCCAATATGCATCGGCGCAAGCGAGTGGACAATCTCCGGACTATAACGGAGACGGTCGGGCGGACCTGACCATCGGTGTCCCAGAAGAAGGCGTTGGATCTATTGCCGGGGCCGGCGCAGTGAACGTTATCTATGGCTCAGCGTCAGGGCTTTCCGCGACTTCAAAGGCCGACCAGTTCTGGTCCCAGTCAAGCGGAGGCATCAACGACAATCCAGAGCAGGGCGATGGGTTTGGCAGCTCGTTGACCCACGGCGACTTTAACGGAGACGGGTATGCCGACTTGGCTGTTGGGATACCTGGCGAAGATGTGGGAACAAAGGCCGATTCTGGAGCAGTTGCAGTCATTTATGGATCCTCGGTGGGACTGAAGGCCTCAGCCGCCGGCGATGGGACCGGGAGGACAGACCAGCTGTGGCATCAGAATGTTGCAGATGTGGACGAGACTGCCGAAGCCGGCGATTCATTTGGCCATTCGGTGGTGGCAGGCGATGTGAATGGCGATGGATATGACGACCTTGTTGTAGGAGTTCCCAACGAGTCTCAGGGGACTATAGATTCCGGAGCAGTAAGCGTAATCTATGGCTCTTCATCGGGCCTTTCTGCCAGCTCGGCCCATGCGGACCAGGTCATACTGCAGCAATCGGGCAATCAGGACGGCGACTTGTTCGGATGGTCGCTTGCTCTTGGAGATTTTGACAATGACGGCTACGATGATCTTGCCATAGGAGCGCCGGGTAAGGATGCAAGCGCAGCGATTGAGGATACCGGTGCCGTCCACGTCCTTGAT
>JAKEIF010000233.1 GCA_022545875.1 Nitrososphaera sp. | reverse complement strand
GAAAGTTCGCAAAGGTAAAGTCGTGATGAAGGTCAGCGGCAACGCTCGGTCGCTCTTGAAAGCAGAACGCACAGCATTGAACATGGTAATGCGCATGAGCGGAATTGCGACTGAAACCCATAGGCTCTCCAGGCTAGGACGCGGAGTCAAGATCCTTGCAACGCGCAAAACGGCGCCGGGATTGCGTCATTTTGACAAAAAGGCGGTGATGGCCGGGGGCGGAGGGGCTCACAGAATGCGACTAGACGACATGGTCTTGATAAAAGACAACCACCTGGCTATCGCGGGTTCTCCAAGTAGATGCATCAAGATGGCAAGAGGTAAAGTCGGTCGGTCCATCAAGGTAGAGTGTGAGGCAAAGAGCACAGCAGAAGCCATAGATGCTGTCAATGCAGGTGCAGATATCGTCATGCTTGATAATTTCACTCCCACAGCCGCTGCAAAAACCATCAAAGTTCTGACAAAGATGGGCCTACGAAAAAAATGCAGGATAGAAATTTCGGGCGGCGTAAATGAGCGGAATATCCAGCAGTACGCGAAAGGCAAGCCGGATTTCATCTCGCTTGGATACATCACCCACTCGCCGAGGGCAATTGATTTTAGCCTGGAAATCGATGCAGCCTAGGATATCGAGAGCATCCTGTCTATAGCAAGCCTGGCCTTGTCCGCAACATCAGAAGGCACCTTGACCTCATAGACGTTGTGCGCAAGCGAGTTGTAGACTTTCTGCAAGTCGATCTTTTTCATGTACTTGCAAACAGCATCTCTTTTGATCGGTATGAACTCTTTCTCGGGGTTTTCCTTTTTCATCCTGTACAGGATCCCCGTCTCCGTTGCAACGACGAACTGCTCTGCGTTTGAAGTTCGTGCGTGCTTCATCATTCCTTCTGTTGAAAGTATGTGTCCTGTCTTCGACAGGTCTCCCTTTGACATGTGGTACATGGTGGACGAAGTGCAACTGCATTCAGGATGGACGAGAAAATCGGCATTCTTGAAGGTTGCCAGCATGCTATTGATATCCTCAGCCTTGATCCCTGCATGGACATGGCATTCACCTGGCCAGATGTACATGTTCTTTCTCTTTGTCACTTCTGCGACATAGGATCCAAGGAACAGATCTGGGAGAAACAGCACCTCCTGGGCTGCAGGGATGCTGCTAACCACTTTCACTGCGTTTGATGAGGTACAGCAATAGTCCGAGAGTGCCTTTACTTCAGCAGTAGTATTGACATAGCTCACCACCGCGGCATTTGGATGTTCATCCTTCCACGCCTTGAGCTCCTGAGCATTAATTGTAGAGGCAAGGGAGCAACCCGCTTCTAGGTCAGGTATCAGAACACGTTTGTCTGGACAAATAATGGATGCGGTCTCGGCCATAAAGTGGACGCCGCAAAATACGATGACATCGGCGTCTGTTGAGGCCGCATTCTTTGACAGTGCAAGCGAATCGCCTGTGAAATCCGCTACGTCCTGTACTTCCGGCAGCTGGTAATTGTGCGCCAGGACAACCGCATTCTTTTCCTTCTTCAGTACCATGATCTGCTTCTTAAAGTCGAATTCTAGCATCGTCATGTATTTGTAAACAGCACTACTGTACTACCTTTACATTTAAAGTAGTATAATCTAGGAGATCGCTGCCCACAGAGTCCAAATTTCAGGCAATACTTGCCACATTTTGCAAAGCCGTTGAAATGGCGGTAAGCGCAGCAATAGCCATACACATAAATAAACTGGAGCGGTATCATTCTACGAAGAGTAATGCCAACACACGGTTCATTGACAAAGGCTGGCAAGGTACGAGGTCAGACGCCGAAAATTCAGGGCAAGCCAAGGCTAAGCCCGGTTGCAAAACTTCGCAACAAAGACAATTTTATCAAGCGTTTTGAGAAGAAGCGACTGCCAGGACAAAAGAAGCCAGAACGTCGCGGCAGAAGGTAACTAGAAATCCTTCCTAGCGCTTATTTTTGATGACGATTAATGGCTGAAAAGAGGGTAGGTCTAGTCGGATGCGGCACCATCGGTAGCCGATTAGCGCTTGCTGTAGACTCGGGAAAAGTCCCAAATGCGTCAATTACGGCATTGTTTGATGTGATGCCTCAGAACGCAGTTACACTTGGCGAAAAGTTGGGACGCCGACCGAACGCGTATCGAGACTTTGACGAGTTCTTGCGCTCAGACGCAGATATTATGGTAGAGACTGCGTCGCAACAAGCGGTAAAAACTTTTGCGAGATCAATTTTGGCCGCTGGAAAAGACCTGATGATCATGAGTGTAGGAGCCCTTGCCGATCCCGCATTTCTGACAGAGTTGCTTGACGTATCAAAAAAAGCAGGCTGTACAATCTACATTCCCACCGGCGCCATTGCGGGAATCGATGCGATACGAAGCGTCAGGGATCTTATCGAAACGATTACGCTTACGACAACAAAAAACCCGAGTGCACTAACAGGAGCACCTTTTTTTGAGTCACGAGGAATCAGGCCAGAAGAAATCAAGGGAAGGACGGTTATCTATTCGGGGCCGGCTTCAGAGGCTGTCAAACTTTTCCCTGCAAACGTCAATGTTGCTGCAGTTCTGAGCCTTGCGGGAATAGGGGTTGAGAAGACTCGCGTCAACATCGTAGCTGATCCGGAGGCAAGCACCAATAGGCACGAGATTTCTGCTATTGGCAGTTTTGGAGAAATTCATATTTCAGTTAACAACGTGCCTAGTCCCAGTAATCCAAAGACCAGTTATCTCGCGGTGTTGTCCGCGATTGAGTGTCTGCGGTCAATCTGCGATGATTCCATCAAGATTGGATCCTAATCGCCTGGTTTAGTGGAGGGTATCATCCCTTCAATTATCTCCAATCAGCCATTGCTTAAACATGCTTGTTTCGTATGATTTTCTAAATGGATATGAGTCTAATTCTTTCTTTATTTCAATTACCAGTTCATGTTTCAATTCTTCAATCGCAAACGCAGTATACCAATCTGCCATCAGTTTCGTTTTTCTATCGAATACTCTTTGAATAATTCCGTCAGTCATTCAAATTTCTGCGCATCTACAAACACCCGCAGTTCATAAACTCTTTGTGAGTTTAAACGATGGTTAATTGGCGGTAAACACGGCGGGAAAAGGCTTAAAACAAATTTCGGTGTTGCCAAAGGCTCGAGATTAAAGATGTTAACTGTCCCTAGTCTTCAGTCTTGCAATATTCCGTGAAAATCTGCAACCCTAAGCCATTGATTTTCTTCACCACATTAGTGCTTTCTACATTCAGAAGCCCTCCCAAGCGATTCCTTCGAATCTAAACACAATATTCAGAACGGTCAGCGTTAAACACGCTGGGTTTTCCACGTTGAATTTAGTTTATATATGGTTTTTGGGTCAGTGCCATCCACGTATGAGTTACGGAAGAAGAAGCGACAACTTTGGCCCAAAGCCAGTTGAGAATGGAAAGGAATACGACGTACAAATCACGGAAATCAGCCGCAAGGGAGACGGTATAGCAAGGATCCAAGGATTCGTAATCTTTGTGAAGGACGGCAAGGTAGGCCAGAACGCGAAGATCAGGATAAGCCAAGTCGGACCGAGATTTGCTACCGCAGAGCTCGTTAGTGGCTCGGCTGCTGCTTCAACAGAAGCGCCAACCAGTTAAGAACCTGCGTTCTGACAGACTTGCGCAGAAATCTTTCTTTTTTATTGCATTATTCAACATCAATTTTCTCGACAGTTCGTCTTTTAACAAGTCCCGCTTGATGCATGACGGGTACGCTATTCTGAAACAACCTTAGCGCGAAGGTGACCAATGCCTGGTCGAGTGCCGCTTTGCGCTTCTCCCATTTGTATTGTCTAAACCTTCTTTCGGCCAATGCTTGATATCGCGACAACGGTGACAAAAACAACGCCTTGGTATATAATCATTAGTCGTCCCAAAAGAATTTAGGTGAATTTAACAAAGCAACATCTGATGCGCAATAACATCATTGCCATTGTTGCGTTTAGTTTCGTTGCGGTCGGAGCTTTATGGGGAATCGGCAATCTAATCAATCCTGCTCCTGCAGAGCCAATCAACGTTGAGGGCATCTTGCTCATAGCAGGCAGTGGGGCATTTAATGAAACTAACCCCGATATCGAAGCAAAGGCCAACGTGCCGAAAAAGCTCGTCATCCTTAACAAGGATGTGGTCACGCATGACCTAATAATCCATGATGATTCTGGCGGGATTTTGAATATCAACACAGCGCCACTACGGCCGGAGCAGCACTTTAACGCGGCCGTACTAGGGTACCATTCAGGCAGCTATGAATACTATTGCTCTTATCATCCTGAAATGCGCGGCAGGATCGTTGTCTCATAATGACAAGTCAATACCGAAAGTTTTCGCATATGATTTATTATCTGCTGTACATTGTTCACTGCGAATGTCAGGACTCAACGAGAACCTAGTGGAACGGTTGGACAAGGTGTATTTTTGCGTTCAGTGCAAGGCGGTGTTCCTATTCAGGTCAGATGTCATCGATCACGAAGAGATTTCAGGACACCAGGACATGCAAACATTTCCACTCAACTAAACTGCGCCAACCACCTTTACTATGGTCAGCACGTCTTCGTCCACTAGTTCGTGATCAAGACCCACTTTTTGGCCGTCGAACTTGGCGCTCTTACCCCACACAAGCCCGTATCTAAAATTCTTGGCCATGTTACGGTGGATCTTGTTGCACACGTCCTGCACACTTGAGCCGTTTTTCATTATCATGGGCTCGACGAAATCAGTCTCGCCGCCTTTTGGTCGCATGTATATTCTGATAAAGTCAAGCCGGTTGTAAATTGCCTCTTTGAGTGCATCTATGTTGACACCGGCGTCGGCAGAGATCGGGACAAAGTTATTCCCTATTTTTGCTTGGACTTCCTGGATGAAGCCCTTGTTTACAAGGTCAATCTTGTTGAGGACGGTAAGAGAAGGGACATAGACCCTGTTGCCATTCATGACATCTATGAGCTGGTCATCGGTAAGGTTAGGCTCACGGATGATAACTCGTCCGTTATGGATTCCGTTCACACGGACAATTTCCTTTATCAATCGTTCTGAAATTATTAGTGGTACTTGCGCACTGACTGCTAAGCCACCGATTGAAGTCTTCTCTATTAGCACATTGGGCGGCTGTTCATCTAGCTTGATCCCTGCCTCGCCAAGCTCTTTCTTGAGCACAGCTAGGTGATGTGGCTGGAAAACATCAAGGATGATAAGAACAAGATCCGCACTCCGCGCCACTGAAAGTACGCGCTTTCCAAAGCCCTTACCCGATGATGCACCTTCAATGATGCCGGGCAAATCCAGTACCTGAATCTTGGCGCCGCGGTAATGCATCATGCCGGGCACCGCTGTGAGCGTTGTAAATTGATACGAAGCAACCCGCGATTTTGCGTTGGTGAGACGATTCAAAAGCGTGGACTTGCCGACGCTGGGCAGACCGATAAGGACGACGGTAGCGTCGCCAGCCTTGCGGACGTCAAAGCCGGCATTTTCGCCTCCGCCAGAAACGGTCTTGCCATGGATATTGTGTTCCTGGTCTCGCTTCAAGCGCGCGATCTTGGCCTTGAGCAAGCCGATGTGGAACTCGGTCGCCTTGTTAATCTGGGTCTTGTGTATCTGGTCCTGAATTTCTTTTATCTTCTCTGGGATGCCCATGTTCTATTGCTGACACGTTCATGTATGCGCTTAGACGATAAAAATTTATGTCTAGATGCTAGCCGGCTACCTCAATTACATTCAAATCAACGCAAAATTCAAGACAAAGTTACGTTTTTATGAAGTGCGTCTAAAAGCAGACGCAGGCTCCGGTGGTGTAGTCCGGTTAAGCATACTGCCCTCTCAAGGCAGTGATCCCGGGTTCAAATCCCGGCCGGAGCATATCCTAGCTTTCAAACATTGCCCTGCAATTACTTAACGTAAAGACCAAGGCGTTAGGATTCGGCAGTCCGGTAAAATTCTCTTCATTTTGTCCGCCGTACGGGCGGATAATAGGGGGACTGTACACTTCGTCATCACCCTAAGCCTGATCAGTAATCGACAAAGAGAGTAATTAATTATTCTATGACGTGAACGCTGTGAAAGCCGGCCTTGCACTGAGGGCAAGCAGAGTGAACGCCCATGCAGTCCATGCAAAAATCAGCTGCAGCCATGAATTCCGCTTCCTCGCCGCGATAAAAGCAGCTTTCGCAAAACCTCTTCGCCAAGCGTGCTACTATCCTTACGCTGTTAGCGATTCCATTTAACCTTTTGCATTACTTTTTACCAGCTGGTCTTACCTTAGCTCGAGGCTTTACCGCCTTCATGACCTTGTCACGAAGTTTGATCGGATCTGCCCTTGACGCAGCAGATACGCATAGAATACCATCTGGAAGTGGAACGGTGAGCAGGATTACCTTTTCGTGTTCGGTTATGCTGTAGCGAACCTTGCCGAGCCTGTCGCTGAACTGCTGTAGAGTTGTCATGTTGGCAAGTGATTGGACGTACATCTGTTGCTCTTCTGTCCCATCGAGCAACGGATGAATGCCCTGCTGGAATCCGCCCTCGATTACCTCGCCCCTGCCGTTCACAACGCCTACAAAACGTATATTTCTATCTAGTTTGATGATCCGATCGGAAAGGCCCGGTTGTTGCATGCGTGATACAAGAGTGTGGGAATATAAATCGTTTACAGAATCACTCTGTGACACGCGTCTCCATGACATGTCCATTCTTTATGTGGGAGGAGTGGTGTAGCCTCGTCAGCTCGTGAATATCGGAATCTGTAAAGTACTTTGTTGAGTAACGGGCAAGCACGAGTTTGCAATCAGAGCAGTATATCTCCTTGAACGGCACCAAGGCTTGTAATTCGTGGGCTGCTTTTATGCTTTATTTTCCTGCCGGTGCTTGTTCTCAATAAACGCCATTTTTGAGGCCTTGTAGTAGATCACTTCACCTCTGCGCTCAATGACTGCGACAACTGCCTCCTTTCCCATCTTTTCTATCTGCTCTACAGACTCGTAAAAGCTTCTGGAAGTAATATTGGTCCCCTCATTGATCCCAAATACAACGTATTTTGCAGGCTTTTTTTCATAATCGCCCCGCTCATAGACCCTAAAGTCGTTTCCAAACCCAAAGCCTTCCTTAGCGACATAGCCTCTGCTCCGGAGATCTCGGTATATTAGAAATTTAGACATGATACTCTTGTCGTGTTTTGCCATTATGTCAAATAGAGAATCAAATGTAATGCCATCTTGGCCTACCAGCAAGAGCCGTTTGGTTTGAAGGAGGTAGAGCGCTTCGTACGGTTTGAGTATATACTTTGCATCTTCTTTTTCACCAAAGCCTCTCGTGCGCAGCTCGTCCTGAAATCGCTGCACATCGACTAGTACTTGGCCGCCGCTTACGAGCCTTGCCTCGACTACAGGAGGTGTTTCCTCTGTCCCCGAGGAATTTGAAAATGACTCTCTCGGTGTCGCGGATGACATAACGATTAAATCACAGCAAACTTCCACATTTAAGCATTCAAAATTAGTGCATCAAGATGAAGGGAGTTAATTATCGTGAGACACGCGGAATGCCATACGTCAGGAGAGAGTACATTAAAGGCAAGCCGCAGATAAAGATTGCGAGGTTTGCGTCCGGTCAAGCCAGCACCAATTATGACTACAAGCTCGAGCTTTTATCCACCGAAAAAATCCAGATTCGCCACAACGCATTAGAAGCTGCTAGGTTGGCGGCTAACAAGAGGATGGCGACAGTCGGTGAAATGAGCTTCTTTTCCATGCTTAGAGTATACCCGCACGTGATTCTGCGTGAGAACAAGATGATTGCTACTGCCGGTGCAGACCGTCTTCAGGAAGGGATGAGGAGAGCCTTTGGGAAAGCTACTGGGCTAGCGGCCAGGGTAAAGCCCGGCCAGGTTCTCTTTGAGGCACACGTCAGCGCCGCAAACCTCAACCTTGCAAAGGATGGATTCAAGGTTGCTTCAAGCAAATTAGGGTGCCCGACCGAAGTCAGGGTAACACGCTTGAAGGAACCAGCAGTCGTTGCTGACGACTAGATTTTAGCTACCAGGTCTTTTATTTTCTGGCTTTCGCAGGCAGGAGATTTGCCGCCAATGCTCTTGCATACAAGGGCGGTGATATTGTCAATCTCTTCCCTCAGTGCCTTGCCTGCTTCCGATTTGAGGTTTTCAAGTTCAGATCGTACTTTGGCGTGATCCATTCCTTCTATGAGCTTTGGAGAATATCCAGCCCCCACCTGCATGAATTGCCCATCCACAAGGAGAAACGGGATTATCTGGTCAGGATTAAAAGTGTCCAATATTTCATAGTCTTTCTCGTCAAGTTCTTGCAACGGCTCAAAGTTCCGGTCTGCAGTTTCTTTTCCGACAAATTCAATGTGTTCACTGGCGAATTTTGCGCGGGCAAAATTCAGTGTGGGCACGTTAAGGTATTTTTCATCCTGCCCTGCGCTCTTGTCTTCAACTAGGCCCTCCCAGCTTCCAAAGTTCTTCAGAGCCTCTGCAATCGCCCATCTTTCAGCCGCGCAAAATGGGCAAAAGCCTGCTCCCATGAAAAATACCAGAGACTTGCCGCCTGGTCGCTTCAAGGGCTGGTCAGTAACGTGCATGATCTTGCCAAAAACTTTCTTTGGAATGAACTCGCTCACAGTCACGCATCACTCAGTTTATTTTATTAATGTTCCCTATAGGGCACAAGTGGATCGCAATCAAGTTAGTTTCGACAGGGCAGCCCAAATCTAATATTGAATAACCAAGTTGTGGCTGGTATCGTTAAATACTTTTTACGAGATATGTTTCTGTGACAGAATCGGATCCGGCTAGCTGGACAGACTTGATTCGGGAGTCAGTTCATACGAACGACGATGAACATCTGGGTGACATTGAAGCGGTCAACCGGAATTTCATGGTGGTCAGGAAGGGGTTGGTCAATGTGCGCCGATTCTATGTTCCGCTTACTAAAGTTCATGGGTGGGATGGGAAGGCCGTATGGCTGAATATATCCGAAAGGGACGCAAGTGAGAATTATCAGAAGGATAGGCGACCTGATCCACATGACTATTACTTTAGCTCTGCGCAGCCCACCGAACCTGCAAACTTTGTGAGAGATTTTCAAATAAACATGCCAAAAATCGTCCGTACATACGAAGAAGAAAGACCATTCGTAACTGCATCTAATGAGCCCCGACACGAACGGAATTCATTCAGCTGCGACCTCTGTGAAAGCAAATTCCAGACAGAAAGCGAACTTGACGACCACATAACGGCCAGGCACTAGTACATTCTGTTGCAGCTCTAGGTTTTATTTGCTGCAGTCGACACAGAATTCTAGGCGGCGTTTGCAGAGCTTTTTCTGTCAAAGATCGAAAATCTTCTTGTCTGTTCTGGCTTGACCTGGCCACGCGAATGCGGGATGGAGGAAATCCTGCCTATAACTGGGATCTGAGATCTTATTGCCATCTCTATTCGTACCAAGAGTAGCTCCACGTCTGAAAGTTTCTGAGCACCATCGATTTCCAAGTGTATCTCGGCCTGCGCCAGGGCTCCAGCAGGCCTCAAAAGTACCGACATTACGCGCACATTGTCCTCTTTGAATTTTTCCTCGACTATTTTTTTTACTGCTTCAGTCACGCGAGGGTTCTGCCACGAATCTACCAGGATCAAAGATGACTGTTTTAGAGAAATATACGAAACTGAAAATATGTAGCCGGCTATGATTATTCCTCCGATTGCATCCATCTGCAGGAAGCCGAATTGGGATGCAATAAAGACGCTGACAAAACCAATTATTGATGCAGAGCCGTCCTTTATCGAATTCTTGGCATCGGTCTTGAGCGACAGCAGGCGATACTTGTTTGCAATAGAGTTCATCTGAAACGCTCTGTGGAGAGAGATGGCGCCAGCGGCAGCGAGGACAATCATGGTAGGAATCGGTTGTCTTATCTCGCGAGGATCAATCAGGGCTTCGTACGAATGGTAAAGGATGAACGCTCCGATCGCGACCATCCCTATTGAAGCAATAAGCGCAGCAAAGCTTTCGACTTTGTGGTACCCAAAATGGAATTTTCTGTCGGCAGGCCTGTGAGCCATGCGCAGCCCAAAGAACACGATAAACGATATCATGGCATCAGATAGTGAATCAATCCCGTCGGCAGTCGCGACAACACTTCCGCTTATGTACCCCATAACGATTTCCACCGCTCCAATGGCCAGCAGTGTTGCGACTGAAATCTTGGCGATTCTTTGACCCGCAATAAGGCCCTCGTTCATGATTTCTGTAGAGAACATGCCTGAGGACGACCTGTCACTCAAGATATCCAGTACCTGCGTAGCTATCGTATTTAAGAATGCGGAAGATGCCAGGAAAAAAGCTCCTAGACTTTTGTTATAAACATAATAAGCCCTCTATTTTTTAAGCAAAGCGTTTGAACCTCAAGACTCTTCCGGATCTCGAGGACTCGCGGTACAGGGGCAAGAGGGTTCTTGTAAGAGTTGACTTTAACGTCAGCGTTAGCAACGGCACAGTTGGCGAAGACTACAGAATTCGCATGTCTCTTCCCACCATCGAATACCTCGCAAGCAGGGGAGCAAAGGTCGTGCTTGCGTCTCATCTTGGAAGGCCTGAGGGTCCGGAAGAAAAATACTCGCTTGCGCCTGTAGCGAGGCGGCTTTTCGAGATCGTTGGCAAGTCGAGCCATCCGATAAGGTTTGCAGACGACTGCGTCGGCGAGTCTGTCGAGCGACAGATCTCGGAAATGAATAACGGTGACATTATCCTGCTGGAAAACCTTCGATTCCACAAGGAAGAAGAGGTTAATGATCCGGAATTCAGCAAGATGCTGGCATCACTTGCAGAAATCTATGTTAACGACGCGTTTAGCACTTCCCACAGGAAGCATTCCTCGACATATGGCGCCGCAACTTTGTTTGATACAAAACTGGCTGGCTTTAACCTGAGCAAGGAGCTGGCGTACCTTTCCATGATAAAAGACAACCCAGTCAAGCCTTTTACGCTGGTCGTCGGCGGAGTCAAGATAAAGGACAAGATAGGCGCGCTAGAACACCTAATCCCAAGAGCGGACAAGGTAATTATCGGCGGAGCAGCGGCATACACGTTTCTGAAAGCCAAGGGAGTCAAGACGGGAAATTCATTGATAGACGAAGAACGCCTTCCGTGGGTAACAAAGGCTCTTTCAATGTACGGAGACAAGATCGTGCTCCCGACGGACCATGTCGGCGCCAGGTCTCCAACCGACACATCTGTCATGATGATAAAGGGAGACATACCGGATGGCATGTCGGGCTTTGACATTGGAAGTGAAACTATCGAGCGCTATTCGGCCGAAGTCGGCGGCAAGGGAGGGGGGACTGTTTTCTGGAATGGCCCGATGGGAATGTTTGAGATACGGGCATTTGCCAACGGAACGATAAACGTCGCAAAGAGCGTCGCCCTGGCGTTCTGGAGGGGATCAAAGACGCTGATTGGCGGAGGCGACACGCTCGAAGCGATGAAGAAAGCAGGAGTGGCGGAAAACGAGGTCAGCCACGTATCGACTGGCGGCGGGGCAACGCTCAGGTACCTGGCCGGCGACACGATGCCCGGCGTGTTTGTCCTAAGCGGCGTCTAGGTTCTGACCGCCGGGGGTACGAGCTTGTGCCCTCGAGGGATCAGCTCTCTTTTTAGGACATCCCACTGTATTGAAATTCTGCCGGGGCCAGTAATAATGAGCGACACAGTCATAGTAAGCAACAGGAGATCGACTTCGTATCCTCCGACAAATCCTCTCGACAGCTTTACAACAAGTGAAGTACTTGCCATCAGTATCACAAAGAAGCCGGCAGTAATTCTTGTCAGTACGCCCGAAAGGATCGCAATGGAGCCGCCGATCTCGAGTGTCGCGACGACGAACGCGGCTTCAGGGGGAAGGCCAAGGCTTCCCACGAATCCTTGAACCCTTCCAAAATCTGATAAACTAGGGACGCGGTGCGCAAGGAAAGTTATTGCCATCGCAACGCGAAGTGGGAACGGTCCGAATTGCACTAATTTCATGGCATCCATGTCGGCGGTCATCGCCGCCCCCGGATTCAAGTGAATTGTGCGTAATCCATTCAGAGAATATTGATCATGACTGCCTTGAGTACAGAGAACTCATCGTCTCCAGCCCCTATCATGACCGTTTGCCTTCCGGGCTGGACGCCCTCTGCAGGCGTAAAGACGTACGAGATCTGCTTCGATTCGCCGCCATGCATCGAAATGGATTGCTCACTGAATATCCCTGTCGAGTTGCCAAGCCGCCCATTGGGAGTCAGCGTACTTGCAGCCATCATGGTCCCGTCAAAGTCTGATGTAGAGTCGACATTCACTCGAATTTCTACGCTGTCGCCTCTACTCACGGTCATCTCTTCCTGCTGAACTGATACGGATATTGGCACCGGCTTGCTTCCGTCTACTAGTCCGATTTTGTTTTGTGTCCACTCTGTGAACCATGTCTGGCCGTCAGAAGTCGAAGATATTTGGAGCGCATTGGCTATGCCACAGGAATCAGAATCGGCAGGGCAGGATGCCCAGTTACTGTTCTGGGAAGGCACCCAGTACTCAGTTAGAACGAGTTTTTCCGGGTCAAAGCTTGAAATCTTATTTCCAGTATGCTGGTTGAACCACAGCAGTGGCGAGTCAGGGCTTCGCTCTATCCAATAAGGCAGGGTGTAAGCGTTAGGGAGATCCCTTCCCGCATAGATGCGCGGAGATGCAACAGAGGTTACAAATTTTTCGAATTCGCCTGTCGTCTGATCGTATTTGGCAAAGATATTCGTGCCGTGGTCGGTGATCCACAGATCCCCTGAAGCATCAAGGACGAGCCCAACGGGGGAAGTAATGTCTGTGGGAAGGTCAATCACCCGCTCTACGCTGGCAGAAGCGATATCGTAGAGGACTAGCTGACCCTTTTTCTGAAACGCAAGGAGTGAAACCCAGACTTTGTTGTTCTGTTGGTCTACTATTAGCGAGCCGGTAGTTACAAACTTCCTATCGTTCTCAGAGAAGCCGTCAAGTGGAAGATGCACTTCAGTTATGCCCTCAGGAGTTCCGTCTTTCATGATTGCCGGATCTCCTATGAAAATAGACGTTGATTGCACTCCCGAGAAATAAATCTTGCCTTGCGAGTCAAAAGCGATCGATGATGGTAGTTGCGCGGCTATTGGGAACATGCTAAATGTTTCTTGGGATTCGTTGAATCTCCATAGAGCTCGCTGTCTTTCATCGGTAAACCAGATGTTGCCGTTGTTATCTGCCTTGGCAGACCATGCCATGGAAAAGAGAGTAGGATTTGACCGAGTCGGCCATGATGGGATCTGGCGTTCTTGTTCGAACCTGCCTTCTGCAACATTGAAGCTTCCAAGGGCACCATTCTTTGTCGATACATACCATACTCTCTCTCCATCTGCTTCAATCGCAAGAGGCATCTCGCAATTTGAAGGCAGTCCAAATTCCGTCAGGTAAGAGGTCGTCATGACTTGCCCCCCTGTCCCGCAGTACCTTTCCTGAAACAGCAAAAGCGCTTGCTGTTGTGACTCCGCCTCGCGATCTCCTACAGGAGGTTTCGGTGCAAACGCGGTAACTGATACGGCGGCAAGTGCGATTATCCCTATGGCCGCATAAGCGATAATCTTTTTCGAAGAAGACGAACGGGAAGACTTTTTCTCTCTGCGCTTACCCGCCAATAATAAAAAATCCCTTTTTCCATCATATATCTCTTGTCCGCTTTAGACCCGGCATAAACAGAAATATGATAATGTATTCAGATATACGGACTGGATATTACGGCGGCAACTTTGCAGAATAGAGAAGCTATTATCGGTTATCTGTCAGTGCTCTTTGCTGCAGTAATGTTTGGCTCCGTGTTTACGGTAGCCAAAGTTCCGCTGTCAACAGTGGATCCCTTGGTTCTTTCCGCTATTGTATACACCATCTCCGGACTAGCGTTGATTCCGTTTGCAAAGGCATCATTTAGGATGGACATCAAGAGGGACTATGCCTGGCTTGTGGCAGTAACGCTTCTTGGAGCGGTCGCCGCGCCGGCGCTGCTGCTCTATGGGCTTCAACAGACGGATGCTTCTGACGCATCAATCCTAACAAATGGTGAGGTAATCTTCACAATAATCCTGTCGGCGGCGTTTTTCGGAGAGAGACCAAAGGGCAGAGTTGGCATGTTTGCCATAGCACTTGTCATTGCAGGGCTCTTTATCGCAACTACGGATTTAAAACTCTCAGAGACGATTCTTCAGTTCAATGCGGGCAACTTGTTGATATTGGGCTCGATGTTTTTCTGGGCCGTCGACAACAACCTGAGCCGCAGGCTCACAACCCGAGTGCATCCGGCAAAGATAGCCATGATAAAGTCGCTGATGGGAGGACTGGTACTTTTTGGCATAGCCATAGCAGCCGGTAAATGGAACGATTTTACCACGATACAGACGGACCTCTGGCTGATAATAGTTCCAATGTCGATTTCAGGGTTCGGTGGAGCGCTGCTGCTCTTTCTGCAAGGGATCAAGAGAATAGGCACGGTGAAAACCATGTCGATATTTTCGCTCACACCGATATTCGGCATCGTAATTGCCGCTCTTGTCCTTGGAGAGTCCATAACCGTGCTGCAGGGCGTAGCAACTGCAATAATTATTGGCGGCATACTGATACTCACTAGACATTAAAGCAGCTTTAGATCACTTGTGACCCTGTCGACAAGGTCTGTCGGTGCAGGGCCGATGCCAATGCAGGTCGATGTTCCCGGAGGAATCTGTGTGAGGCCGCTGTCCTGGACCTGGACAACAACAAGGTGCAGTGACTCTGCCCTTTTGCGCACCTCTATGAGCTCATCCATGCTACTGACCTTAACCACCACCTTCGCCTGGCCGTAGGCGAACCATTCCTCAAACCACTCGGGCTTTCGGTCCTTTGTCCTCTCTGCTGCCATGACCGCTGCATGGGCCACCTGTGCGGCTATCTTTCCGGTACCCATTCCAAGGTCTCGCCTTACCACTATTACCTGCTTGAAATCCACTCTGCCCATAGTTTAATTAAGAGAGTGAAAAATACATTGCTGGTATTTTCGTACATGCAAAAGTACGACGTCGTAGTCGCGGGCGGCAGCATCTCCGGTCTGGCGGCCGCCAGGGAAATAGCAACTTCAGGCGCGTCTGTGGTAGTTCTTGAAGAGGACGCCGAAATTGGAACGCCCGAGCATTGCGGCGGCCTCGTAAGCCTTGGAGGGATTGAAGACCTAGGCATCGTTCCAGACCAATCCGCGATAGAGAATCAGAAGATCAAGAGCGCAAGGATAATGTCCCCGTCTGGCAGCTTCGAGATTGGCGCTGAAAAGCAAAAAGTCATGGTGCTTGACAGGAGGGCACTTGACAAGCAGGTCGCGTTTCAGGCGCAGAGAAAGGGGGCCGAAATTCGGGTCAGGTGCTCGATGCGCTCTGCCGAGAAAACCGATGATGGATTTACGGTAAAGACGTCCGAAGGAGAAATTACATGTCGATATTTTGTTGATGCACGCGGAGTTGCGTCGATAATATCGAGGAACAGGGAAGGCGTACTTCAATCTGCACAATATGAGGTGTATGCGCCATGGATCGATAGAAGCACCATTGAGGTTGCTTTTGATAATGACTTGTATCCAGGGTTTTTCGCATGGATAATCCCGACTGGTCAGGGGATGGGAAAGGTAGGAGTCGCAGGAAAAGGCATCAACGCAGCGAACTCTTTGGCATCATACATTGAATCAAAGGGTGGACGATACTCCATCGTGCGCAAGGTATTTGCACCGATCTGGGTCGACGGTCCTATTCAGAACTTCATTAGCGGCAAGTCAGTAATCATTGGTGATGCCGCGGGCCAAAGCAAGCCTACGACAGCCGGCGGGATCTATACTTGCGGGATGGGTGGAGTGTACGCAGGGCAGGCCATTGGCAAGGCGATCAAGAACAAAGATGACTCGATTCTAGGAGAATATGAAAAGAACTGGCTGGACCTATTCAAATCAGAGTTTGATAAGATGCTCTTGGCTCGGCGGCTTTTGGAGCGGCTTGACAACAAGGCGATCGATGAACTCTTTGCAGCCATACCGCACGAGAAGATAGAAGAGGCCTCAGCCACCGGTGACTTTGATTTTCATTCAGCAGCGATAGCCAAGATCCTGGGTGCAAAGGCTGCGGCAAAGATGGTCAAGGCAATTTTGGGAAATGAGATAAGGCGCCTTATCGACATCTAGAAGAAACACCTTGCACCTGCGCTAGGATTCCTAGGATGTTGGGCAGGACATCAAGATAATCCCGCAAGTTGTCGGCGATCAAGTACGGCAAACTTTTGAGCGATGGCTTGCAACAATGATAGTTCTTGGTGAGCAATGCAAATTGATGCTCTCCGAAATAGACATGATATATCGTGAATCCGACGACTAGCAGAGTAATCATAGTGACGCTAGGCTCTTTGGCGGCGATACTGGTAGGCATTAGCGTCTGGCAACAGTTAACCTCGGCATCAAACAGGACGCCCAATTCAATCGCAATAGACTTTAGCGCATATCCAGATTCTGACCCGATCCAAGTTAACAAAGGAACAACTGTCGTCGTACCTATCATGATTGAAAGCAGTCGTGACACTGACTACACGGTCACATTATTGGTTAAGGCAGAGCGGGTCATGTTTAACAGTTCGAGCGATCATACTTCAGAAGGGATTACGGTTGGGCTTGACAAGCAGTCAGTTGTATTGTCGCCGCGAGATGACCTAACGACTCTATCCACCAACAGAGTTGAATGGGAATCTGGCGCACTCCTTACTGTGACTGCAACAAGCGATGCTATCGAAGGGAATTACAACTACTTGCTGGAAGCAAACCGAGAATCTACAGACGGCCGAGGATCTGGCTCGGGGAAATTGTTCACAATAACCGTCACATAATCCTCAGAACCTGCATGGCTTGACATCCAGAATTAGCCGCGATGCTACAAGGTTAAATCAATGCAAACAAGATCTCCAACGTTGGGCATGAAAATGGCAATCATCGCATCAGTTTGTCTTTTCATTGCTTTGATGCAAGTAGCAGGCATAACGTCTGGCTCAAGCCAATGGCCGGCGGATATACTGAGCGAGATCGAAAGGGATCCTCCACCTATTGCGATTCAAGACCCTAGGGTAACTGACGTGAATGGCATTCTGAGACTGAGCTACGTTGTAGGTCAGGAACTGAAAGTCTCGGTGCAAACCGGCAACTCGAGCGAAGGCGCTGGTGATGCCGTACTGATTATAGAGATTAGAGATAGTAAAGACGTCACTGTTTTGTTGGTAACTCGACCGATAACAGAGCAGTCGGAAGACAATCCAGACGTATCGTGATTTCCAGACGAATCGGGAAAATACCATCTTAGGGCTTTCGCCATAAGCTCACTAGACAAGCCAATTTGGATTTCTTCAGTAACATCCTCAGAGGTACAAGTCGATGAATTTCGGTTGCCAGAGGGAGTCTGGAACAGAAATGAAGCTGCAGTCAAGATCGGCATAGCGGATAAAAAAGTTAAGGAATTGTTTGGACACAAAGTCATTTTGTTGCTGCATGTCCGCGCGTCTGGAGTCGGCTTCCCCGGCTGCGAGGGCAACTGTGGAATCATGAGGTTTGTGGAGGATTCCAACACTAATGAATCAGTTGATCTCGGAGTGGACCTGATACAAGGGCGCGTGGTTTCGATAAAGGCGACCCCCGGGTTTGTATCCGAAGAGGAGCAATTCAAGATTTTTGGCGAGGTCGAAGAAGAAATATTTCGCGCTACTATTTCATTCAGTGACGCTGTTCCAAAGTCAGCGTTCGGCGCTGTCGGGTCAGAATTCGGTATTGAAGTATCCTATGTTAGTTATGAACACCTTGACGGAACTGCACAAGCCGGCAGCTTCTCGGATCCCGTTGATTTGGATGAGCTTGAAAATAAACTAGAGCTCGAAGGCGACAGGATAATTGGCATAACTTTTTTTTCTGGAACCGGAAAAACGGATGATTGGATCAGACTAATCAATTCAATGAGCGAATATGCTCCCGAGCTAAACTCGGTCTCGATACGAGGGCTATTCTAGTTTCATCCCAAATCCCTCGATCCTATCGAGTACAATTCCCTCTTGATGGATCATTTGCAGCAGGACACATAAGTTGTCAGAGGTGGTTAATAGCAACTCATACCCCTCTCGTGCTCCTTTTTGGACAAACTATAAATTCGGTTAGCCTGACAGAGAGCGTGTATGTCCAAGCCGTTGCAGTTGCCGGTCTGCTCTTCATGCAGCAGACCCATAATGCCCAACGATGAATGTGTCAAATACTATTGCCCTAATTGCGGTTATGTTTTGCTATGGCGCTGTGAAAGCTGCCGCGAGTTTGCCCGAGCTTACAAGTGCATAGGCTGCGGATTTGAGGGGCCATAATCATGGCGCGCCTAGTCGCGAGGATTAGGATACTTCCAGCAGAGGCAGAGTCCGACCTTGAAAGTGTCCTGAGCTCAATGAAGTCTTCAATGCCTGAAGGAATGGAAATGAAGGGCCACGCCATGGAGCCGATCGCTTTTGGTCTAAAGGCAATAGTTGGTGACTTTACGCTGGAGGACGCGGAAGGACAGATGGACAAGCTAGAGGAGGCGATCCGCGGAATTGATGGGGTCGGCGAAATCGAAGTGATGAACATCAGCAGGCAGTCCGTCAAGATGAAATAACGATAATCATATGCTGGAGGCTTCCTAGGATTGAAAAAAGCGCGATCGGGGGGCGACGAGTCATCCCCCGTTCAACTAAGAGTAGCTGAAGCCAAACACCGCGATGTGGGCAAGCGCAGGGCAAGGGTTGACGCTCGCTACATGGGCAGCCTTGGCATCCAGGCGGGCGAAGTTGTTGAACTATTGGGCAAGCGCAGCACGGCAGTCACTGCGTGGCCCGCAGACGAAGAGGAGAAGGAGAATGATATTATCAGAATTGATGGTCAAACCAGAAAGAACGCAGGAGTCGGCCTCAACGATCTCGTTAACCTAAAGAAAATCGATTGCAAGCAGGCAAAGAGCGTGACCCTTATGCCCCTTGGGGAGAACACCATCACCGTTGATAAAGAGTTCTGCGACTTTGTAAAAAATAGGTTACGCGGATTCCCGGTAAATGAAGGCGATGAAATATCAGTAGTCATTCTTGGCAATCAAATGGATTTCAAGATCGAAAAGGTGGCTCCAAAATCCGTGGCCAGGATCGAGCGCGCAACTCGCCTTTCGATAATGGCTGAGACGACTAGCGACAGAAAGCCCAGGGTCACATATGAGGAAATCGGCGGCATGAAGGATCAGATAAAGCGCCTAAGGGAAATTGTCGAGCTTCCAATGCGCCATCCAGAAGTGTTTGCACGACTTGGCATCGAGCCGCATAGCGGAATTTTGATGTACGGTTCGCCAGGATGCGGGAAGACGCTGATTGCTAAAGCCCTTGCGTCCGAATCTGAAGCCAACTTTTTCATAATTAACGGACCGGAGATCATGAACAAGTATTATGGAGAAACGGAGGCTAGGCTCAGGGATATTTTCAAAGAGGCCAGGGAATCATCGCCGTCGATAATCTTCATTGACGAAATAGATGCCATTGCGCCAAAGAGAGAAGAGGCGTTTGGTGATGTTGAAAAACGCGTTGTAGCACAGCTCCTGGCCCTCATGGACGGGATGTCAGAGCGGGGCCAGGTAATCGTCCTGGGCGCGACTAACAGGCCGGAAAGCCTCGACCCAGCTCTGAGGAGGCCAGGCCGCTTTGATAGGGAGATTGAGATCGGCGTTCCAAACGGCGAAGGCCGGCTCGAGATACTTCAAATTCATACGAGAGGAATGCCTCTGTCCGATGACATTAACTTACAGGAGCTCTCCTCCGAACTGCATGGGTATACCGGCGCAGATATCAAGGCCCTCTGCAGGGAGGCTGCCATGAAGGCTCTCAGAAGATATCTTCCAGAGATTGACCTCGAAGGCGACAAGATATCACCTGAAATGCTTGAAGTGATGATGATAACCACGCGCGACTTCAGAGAGGGCATGAAGGAAATAATCCCAACTGCAATGCGCGAATTCTACGTCGAAGTCGCCCGTGTAAAATGGAATGATGTCGGCGGCCTGTACGAAGCCAAGAGGGCGCTCCACGACAACCTGATCACTTCAATCAAAGAGCCTGAGAAATTCGCAAAGATGGGAATAAAACCTCCTCGCGGCGCGCTGCTTTACGGCCCGCCTGGAACGGGCAAGACGTTGCTTGCAAAGGCGCTTGCCACTGAAAGCAATGCGAACATCATCGTGGTGAGAGGTCCAGAAGTTCTGTCCAAGTGGGTCGGAGAATCAGAGAAGGCGATCCGCGAGATTTTCAGAAAGGCAAGGGCATCGTCGCCCTGCATCGTCGTATTTGACGAGATGGATTCGCTAGCGCGGCCGCGCGGACAGGACGACATGTCAGGCAACGAGCGGGTGCTAAGCCAGATGTTAACAGAGATGGATGATTCGGGGAGCGCAGGCGTCGTAATCATTGGGATATCGAACAGGCCGGACCTTATAGATACTTCGCTTCTTCGGCCGGGAAGGCTCGACCTTATTGTATATGTAAGCCCTCCCGATGAAAAAGCGCGTCTTGAAATCCTGCGAATCATTAGCCAGCCGATGCCCCTGGCAGAAGACATTAACCTTGAAGGTATTGCCCTTTCCACAAAGAATTTTAGCGGAGCGGACCTCGTTTCCCTTTGCAGAGAAGCGGCGGTTAATGCCATGCAAAGCAGATCCGACATCGTTTCTAACGCGGATTTTGTAAAGGCAGTCAGGCTGGTCCGGCCGTCAATAACCAAGGACGTGGAAGAATGGTACGAGTCGGTGAAAAAGAATATCACTTATGCAATGCCAAAACCTCTAGACAAGACGTTTTACGGCTGATTATATCCTCCTGCCAAATTGTTAATGAAGGATCTCGAACACTCCCTCCCCCTTTGGTGCTGCCCATGTTATAACCTGACAAACTGATGCCTCCACTTACCATGAGCTTAGAAGAGACCGTGAATGAAAGGGTGTCCTTCCTAAGGGAACAGATAGATCCAGAGAACAAGCCAATCGTGAATGAAACATTTCAGCTCCAGATTGATGTGCTACAGAATGCGGACCGTGAACGGATAGCATTGCTGATGCTGCAAAAGAAAAAACAGCTGGAGATTGCCCATACCATCTACGAATCCGACCGGCTGTTTACAGAGCTGGAGGCGTTGGAATGGCTGCAAAGGCAGATCGTAAAAAACCCCTAGGGAACAACAGCTGCTCCCATTGAAAGAACTTGTATGCCCGGAGCCTCTATGGAGATGCCTATGTCATGCGGAGAGCATTCTACTCTTGAACTTTCTATATGATATTAATCCCATTGCCTGGAGTGATGGCAATCTAGGTCGATGTGTCTAAAGTAGCCTTGTAGCTTCTATCGACTCTAAAAAGGTCTTTGAAGGTTGATGTCCGCTGGGCGACAGCTAGAAGAGATCCAACTCTTGATGCCCGTAGTGGCTATAATCCTCAATTTTGAAGCAGTTTTCGCACCAGATCTCTGTGGGCTCGTTGCATGCCAGACAAACCTTCTTGACAATAACCTGGTTGCCGCATGCTCTACACTGCTTGCGGTCAAAGAGCTTTGTGATGGTCAGTTCGGGCATGGATATAGGATAGTTCTATTGTTTTTCTATATGTATTAGAGTGTCATTATTTATGACGACACCTGTAAAAACTAGTCTATTGCAAGGCGATTGCGATAATATAAACCACTTATCCGGGGGACAAATTACATCTCAGGGAATTTGCGTGATGCCAATGTCCAATCAAGATAGATTTTTTAAGTGATGGCTTTCAAGAGAGTTCATGCCAATCTGG
>JAKEIF010000023.1 GCA_022545875.1 Nitrososphaera sp. | reverse complement strand
GCTCCATATGGGACTTTACAGAAATTCCCGACATCTCCGGAGATGGGATCGCGGACGCGCTGGCACTTGAATTCATAGAGGGAGGAGGAGGGCCAGACTATGCAAGCATTGACGCTGTTGATCTTGTTGGCTCTGACGTTCTCTGGCAGGTCAAGGCGGGAGACGGCCGGATAAATGGCGGCGCCCTCTTTTCAGCTGCCTCGCTTAACGGCACTGGCGCGAACCTAAACGATGTCATCCCCCAAGTTGCAATCACCCAGAGGATAGAGAACGAGCTGACGCTCGTGCTGCTCGATGCAAAAACAGGCGAGCAAAAATGGCAGTACGACCTTGGCGAAGAAAGGAGCAGAGACGATCTGAGCAAGATCTACCCTGTCGCAAGGGTGGGGACCACTGGGGCAAGGGACGAACTTGCGGTCGGCTCCATTGATTCCAAGCTATACCTGCTGAACCCGGCGGATGGCGGCGTGATCTGGTCGCACGGCGTCACCGGGGAAATAGGCGGAATGGTTTTTATCGCGGCTCCAGGTGGCCGAAAATACATCGTCGTAGAAGAGTCGTACAAGGGCCTTACCGCCCTTTCGAGGCAGACGACTATTGACACTTCCCTAAAGATAGAATCCTCGGCCAAGACGGTTGTAGCATCGTCCAAGGTTGTCATATCTGGCGCCCTACAGCCCACATTTCCTGGCGAGCTGGTCGAAATTCGCTACGTGGATCCTGCCGGCGCGGTGACTACAAAGCCGCTTGTCCTGTCAAGGGACAGCACCTTCTCTGATGTCCTTGAGCCTGTGATGCCCGGCACTTGGAAAGTAAATGTCGCTTTTGATGGCGAAGGATTTTACCTTGACTCAAAAAGCACCACGCTTGACATTGTCGTTGTAGGCGAGACAGAGACCCTAGTCTATCTGCTCAAGGTCCCTGACGACGAGTCGATATCGTACCCTATTGCATACTATGTGGACGGCGGCCAGGTAAACTCAATGAGTGTCAACAAGGAGACCAAGACGCTCAGAGTTGCCATCAACCCGTCTGCAGCCGACGGAAGCTTGAATATCGATCTCCCGCGCAGCGTAATAGATGCCTTTGAATCGAATTATCAAGTCTACGTCAACGGCCAAGTGGCGCAGTTCCAGGAGCTGGGCTCTGACTCTTCAAAGCGCAGCTTGTCGATACCCTTCAAGCAGGATGTCACAGAGATTACAATTTCCGGCACCTACATAGTGCCCGAGTTCTCGGCTGTTGCGCCTTTAGTGCTGGCAGTGACGATGCTTGCAGTTATTGCCACAATAGGAATGAGGGGCAGGCTGCTAAAGTAGACGGCTAGCTGTCCTGCCAGCCGGCGGGGCGCAAGCGAATTCTTTCAGTGCCGATCTCAAGCGGTATTCTGAAGGTAATCGACTCATTTTTCCTAAGGTCAATGAGTTCGGCACTGTTACACTTCATACCATCAACAATAACTGACGGGTAGTGTGCGCATAAGCAGTTAGGGATCCTTGCGGCGTCCAAGTAAAACGCGTCGTGAACACATGCAGGACGTAATGCAGTCGCGGCGATAATAGCACTTATGAACACAAAACCCGGTTCAGGAGATAAAGCGCCTTCTAGATGTGCGTGTGAAATTGTCTATAAGGAATGTGTTCGACGGTGTTGTTACCTTATCGGCACATGACCATGAATTCTGTGGGTAATAACTTGCGGCACATAGAACTTTTTATGTCTATTAAATGAGTAGAAGTGCGTGCAACCTCTATCTGAGGATGCGAAAGTTATGTTGGCTCTTATACGCAAGTATCCAGAGGTAGATGGAAACACGATTTCACGCGAATTAGCTATCAATCTAGAGCGCATCACAAAGGCGGCAAAGGAGCTTCAACAAAGAAACCTGATCGGCATAGTCTATGTATTCGCAAAAGAATTTCGTTATGAGTTGTCTTATGCCCCTTCGAGATTTTATCCAATGTATTGAATGCGATACTTGGTCAGAATTCAGTTTGGCCCTTTACTGGCATTCTGAATCACCGTTATCCACTTGTTCCTTCCTTCTATCTTGATATGACGCGGGGCATTCAAAAGAATATTGTAGCCTAGCGCCCAAAATGGCGCTTGACTCTTAACTTATTTTTGCAGCAGGGACATCTAATGTTGTCAAATCATCGACAGTCATTCTTGACAAAATGAACAGAATTTGAATCCCATTTCGTACCGTTTTCCACCTTGCGGTAGCTTTGCTCTATGTCTGTGGCAGACGCTATTGCACACGGTAGCCATATGTATTATAGGGAATTCAGGGAATATAAGGACACCAGTCACTATTCTCCCAGCATGTAATTTTGGCTTATGTCATATTGGCGCACTCGCAAGGATGGCACACGCTACAGAGCAAAGTAAGGTATATCGCGCGATATGTTTGACAAGTTGCAAAATCAGGATGCGAGGCATTCGCCTATGGCTAAGACTATTGACAAGGGCATTCGTGCGCCTTTAGACCTGACAGGGGAAAGGTAGGCGAAAAAACCCAATCGATATGACTTTCCCGGGATTGATGATCCAAGGTCGCTAAAGTCAAAAAATGAATTCATGCGCCGCTATTGGGAAACATCCTCTAAAAACATCAAATACTTCAAACCACCTAGAAGCACCATATTCGATGTATCGATATGATGCTGATGAACTTGATACGATGGCAGATGGTATTGTTGTAGCAATCAAGAAATATAATATTCCAATTGACCAGCTTACCGATCAGGAAATTTGGGAGGAGCTTCAAAGGAAAGGGTACAAGTTTCCATTTCGAGGAAAGAGACCCTACGATTATTTCTTCTTTATTGTAGAGGGCGCATGGTGGTTTGAGGCACTTCACTTGGCTCTGAAAAAGGCGAGGCAGGGCGGGGCGTAAGAAGAGAGGTGAGCTGTCATGGTAAGAACTTGTCCAAAATGTGCTGGAACGGGTTTACAAATGAATATTGAAGGTTCTGACATAATCTACCCTCAATTTCCATACGTTACGCACTCTATAAAGTGTCTAAGATGCAATGGAAGAGGCTGGCTTAATGATAATGAATGATTCCATGTGCCGCAGGTTAACACCGCGAGAATTCATGCTCATGTGCCGATAAGGTAACAGCACCTGTTCGACGTATACGGACGACAATAAAAATGAAAAAAGGAGGGCGACGCCCTATCGCTTGTAGTGTGCGACAATCACTGTGTCGTCGTCCGGCGATATTTCCCTAGACCTGTCTTTACTCCCGTCTTCCCAGTGGTCAAAGACATAGTTGCGGTAGTCGGCCACTGTCACCGTGTAGGTTCTACCAGCTTCTGCATCGTAGCTTACTGGTGAGAACCCGGTGGTTTCCGAGCCGTCAGAATCTATTACTGTCCACAGGCCGGTAATCGTAGAGCCGTCAAGGCCCGCAGTCCTTACTGTCAGTTCTACCTCAGACGGGCCCGTGCTGTAATAAGCGGTGAGCTCGACATTGCCACTGACTGAAAGCCGCCTTGTGCTACTTGTGCTGTCGTTGTCCCAGTGATCGAATTCATGGTCGCCATAGTCCGAGACGGTGACTTCGTACGTTCCTGGCACTCCCGAATATGACAGAGGGGAGTAGCCTGTCTTGAGCGTCGCGCCGTCTTTCTTTATGACTGTCCATAGCCCGGTTATCGTTTCCCCTGAAACGTCTTCGGACGAAACTGTGAGTGTTGCCTGATTTGAAGTATAGTAAGCAGTCAATGTCGTCGGGCCGCTTGCTGAAATTGTTTTTGTCCTGCTTGTGCTCCCATCGTCCCATCGCGAAAATACATAGTCACCATAGTCGGCGACTGAAACCTGGTATGTCTCTCCGGAATCAAGCGAAAACACTGCTGGCGAGAACGCAGACTGGGCAACCAAGTCACCTTGCGAAAGCGTAGCATAGTAGCCGTTCAATGGGTTTCCGCTCAAGTCGGCCGTCTTGACATTCAGAGTGGAGCTTTCAGAAGTGATTGTGATGGCGACGGGGTTTGACGTTGCAGTCCTGCCCAACGCGTCTTTGGCAGTAGCCTGGGCATTGTATGTCCCTGCAGAGTCGTATTTCTTTAAAGCCGATGTGCTGGTGGTAAACGGTGAAGACGTACCGTCTCCAAAGTTTACAGACCAGGTATAGGGTGTAGTGCCCCCACTTACTGACGCGGCGAAGGTGATTGTCGATCCGGCTGGCGCAGATTTCATGTCGGCACCAAGACTTGCCGAGAGCGGGCTTGCCGCTGGTCCGTCGTTATAGTGCGCAGTCAGCGCAGTGTTGCTCGACAAGCTCAGCGAAACAGTGCTCGATTCTGTTCCGTCCGACCAGTGGTCAAACGTGATCTGCTGGTAGTTTGAAGCGCTTACCGTGTACGTGGACTGTTCAAGCGTCACCGTCAGTGGGGTAAAGCCGCTGCTTACGGTCGTGCCGCTCTTCTTGATTTCCATCCACATGCCATCAGTCGCCGCTCCATCCTGGCCAACCGACTTGACGGTCAGCGTGTGTCTTGGCGTCGAAGGTGTGGGCGGGGTTGATGTCGTGCCATCGCCCAAGAGATCAGCCATGCTCTCAAAGTAAGGCGGAAGCGAGTCCCACGGGTTTGGAAGCATGTCGTTTGTGACATAGATCCAGCCCACAAGCGAAGTGGCGTCTTCGATCCACTGGTTTGGCATCGACCCTACACCAAATGGGATCATGCCCAGCTTGGCATTGTCTGCAGACGACCAGGACTGATAGTTGCCTACGTTTGGCAGCCCGGGGCTTTCGTAGATAAGCACCACGTCGACTGTGTCAAGGTACGAAGGTATCGAGTTGGCTCCCGGGTTACCTACGGTAAAGGGCATGCCTTTGGACTTGGCGTAGCTGTCGGCCTGAGAATAGTAGGACTCGTGCCCGGCCCAGTTTGTCTGCTCGTCAAAAAAGATCCCGTTGACGTCAGGATACCAGCTCTTCCACCTGTCCATGTCTCCCTTGACTGCCGCAAGATCCCTGTTTGCGTATGCAGTTGAAACGTATCCAAGCACAGTTACCCCAGCATCTTTTAGCTCGGCAATTCCGGATTCGTAGTTGGAATCCTTTGAAAATCCCGGCCCGCTTGCAGGGTTTACTATTGCCACGATCGGTACGTCGCTATGAGCCCTTTTTACCTGGGCGACAGTGTCCCATGTACCTCCAGGGTACGTATAAAGGGGCACCATAATGCCCGCCGCAGAGTCGCCTGCCGCAAAGCCGCCCGTAGAAACGAGCGGAACGGCTATCAATAGCAGAGCAAAGACTCCTGCGGCAAATTTTATAGAACTTTGTTCACGCATTTCACCGTCAAGCCGGTAGGATGTTATTAAACATTAGTGACAGTCAAAAATGTAGAGGGTCTACAGTAAGATAAGCGCCCTGTGGCGCAAACTCTGCTTGAAAAAACCTACGTGTTAGACGAGCTGCTTTCAGTC
>JAKEIF010000232.1 GCA_022545875.1 Nitrososphaera sp. | reverse complement strand
GTATGACACAAGCCCCATTGTAGTTTACTTTTACGAAAAGAACTACGAGGACGGCAGGATTGACCAATCTATGATGTTTGTCGGAATGAACACATTGACTAACATGCCCCATCGAGATAAGATAAGTACAGTTTGTAATGTAACCTACGACGAACCAGACAGTAGCGCTATGGGCTATTGGACTATGGGAATGAGTGTGCTCGAGATATTACAAACTACAGAATGCGCCAAGTGACTATCCTATCCTGTAATGGATGTTATGCGCATAAAATTGATTAAGACGATTACAACTTGCCAAGGTATTGGATACTAGGCTTGCATTATCAGTAATTGTGGGCTTGGGCGCTGGTATCGCCCTCATAGTCGTGTTATCTAACATGCCATTGCCAGACGGCTATGTGTTCCGTCCCGACGGTCAATTCGATTGGTCACCCACTGACAAGGGATTGCCACGCTTGTTCTTAACTGAAGACAAGACTGATGACGAGTTGAACGGAAACGTGATTGAACTTTCAAGTCCGATAGACTTGGGGGTCAACGACCCCGACGTGGACTGACCATGCAAGGGGGCGGTATGACCGCCACCGCCCGCTTTTTGCGCTCGGGTTGGGATACAATGTCGGACAAATTTCGTAACCACGTTTGGGCGGTCTGAAAAGAACGGTTTGAATTGTTATCATTTTTTCCCTCGATTGGGTCTTACAACAAGACAAAATCTCGAATGTCCAAAGGTCTCTTTGCAGGGGGACAAGGCTCGTTTATCGAGCGCGGGTTCGGTGAGTGCTAATCCTCAGAATCTTACTGCCAATTGTAAGGATGGCAAACCCGAACACATTAAATTACCATTTCAAGGCGAAATTGAAGAGGGGTCGTTGTCTAGCATGGTAGGATGCCAGCCTCGGGCGCTGGAGGTCGCCGGTTCAAATCCGGCCGGCCCCATTTTTCCTATTCTATAAATACAGTTTGTCTCACTGTAGAATGTCGGATCCTTGACTGAACAGCTCATTGAAGGCTCGTCGGCAGGCATTACGCAGGCAGTAAGGACTGTAGCCATCGATGTCGATTCCGTTCTGGCAGATGTGATGTTAATTTGGTCCGATGAATACACAAAACGAAGCAACAGAGCCGTCACAAAGAAGGACATTACTGCGTGGGATATTCCAACGATTTTGCCGGTTAGCCCGGATGAGGTCTACAAGTACTTTAGCTATGTTTGGAAATTTCGCTGGCGAGAGATCCCGCCTACTGAGCCAAAAATCGGAGAAGTCACGAAAAAAATACACCGAAAAGGATATAGAATTTCTATTTTGACGAAAAGGGAGCGGCCTACCGCACCCTATGTCGCGAAATGGCTGGATCTTCACAAGGTATACGCCGATGAATTATTGTTCGTATATGATGCCGTTCCAAAGGCAAACTATCCATTCGACGTCCTAATAGACGACGCACCAAAAAATTTGGTTGATGTAGTTCCGCCCAAATCAGCCATCCTCTTCAATCAACCGTGGAACACCACGTTCAAGTGGCCCGTCAGAGTCAATGCCCTCAGCGAAGCCGAAGAATTACTCTAGTTATTGGCCAGTACAAACCTATTGCAGTCACAGATTCCAAACAGGCATTTTAGTCCTCCTTTTATGTGGTACTTCATCGGGTGACCGCAAGAACAGGACCTTTCCCGCTGCAGAAAATTTAATCTAGATGCTGCCGACATGCATGCAGGATTGCAATTGCAACCTTAAGTCGTTGCAGCAGAATGATTCTAGAGCAGTAAATGAAAAATTGTTACGCCAGATTATTCTTGCAGTTCTATCAGTGCCCGGTTGATTAGCGACGCGAGCCCCACGTATTGTCTAAGCAAAGTCGCGGCAGATTCCAGAGCGTCACTGCCCCTGAAACCCTCGTCATATTTCATCTCGACTGAGCCCTTGTCGGTTTCAACAAAGGCCGTAATGAGTGAGTAGTCCCCAAGCTGGCTGTCCTTGCGCTCCAAATATTGCCTCAGGTCGATTCGCGTTATAGTGTATCCCTGGTTTTGCATATTGCCCTGGAAGAGCACTGCGGTATTGTGGGGCGGTCGCTCAATTCTCTCTCGGGCAACATCAGTCTTTATCATTTGTAGTCCAGAAACCTGACCCACTCTGGAAACCAAAGATTATTCTCCGGAACGCCGATTCCCCTCGCTAGCACCGAGGGCGAATTGTAATAAACAGAATCCGAGCCTATTTCCTTTGCGACGTTATGGTTCAGCTCGTTTATCGATGATACGTCCCCAACGTACTTGTTTGCTACAAGCTCGCGATTCTGTGTGTAAAGCCCAACCTGCCTGCCGTCCACGGTCGGGACGTAACTCACAACGACGTCAATTCTCGCAGCTCCGGCCTTCTTCAAGTAATAGATTGTCTCGCGCGTCGTGCTTCCTGTCTGGATTGTGCCCTGCACCGTCGCGATTTTTTTCCCGTTCGTCAGGTTTTCCATGACGAATTTGAGCGATCTTCCGGTGCTGAGCAACTTGTTTTTGCTAACCTGCTCTGAAAAGTCGATCATGTGATCAGAGTCGTCATATCTGTCCTTGATTATGCCCTCCATGAGCTCAAACGATTTCGAATGTTGCTGGTATTCAAGGCCGAAACCAAGGGCCATTGGCCGGGTATAATCAGGCTCTGCGTACGCAGAATCGACATCAAGGTCGGCCTCAACGAGCTTTGCCTGCTCCCTGCCAATGTTCTTGCGTATCTGGTAAATGCTCTTTCCATTTACCGTGGCTACCACATTTGATTCTCTGATGAATTCAAATGGATCCATCATGATCCGGGGAGCGGATGTTTCTGCCAGCACTTCTATGCCGCCATTCTTCTTGCTCATTCTTAGCAACTGGCCGGGCTTGACGTCTCTGAATTCCATGTCAATAAGCGAACTCCTCAAAGAGTTTTCCGAGGCCAGAATCTGGAGCGTATGGTCGTGGTTTGTCGCAGACACGAGCGGCTTAAAGCCGGTGCCATCGCGGTAAGCGATGATTTCGTCGCCTACTTTAATCAAGAGATTGCCGCGTAGGTGTCTCTCAAGAAATTCGGCCGCTCGCTCTGGATCCTTCTTTTCAAACAATAGTTGGGTAAAGATGTGATAGATTTTGAAAAGCGAATCAGAATCCTTGGCGGATCCGATGTACGGGTGCAAGTGGAGCTTCTCCGTATCGACAAAGAACCCGTCGAAGGCCACCCAGATGTTGTTCATGCTGGGAAAAGGCGGTGGACGTTTCGAAAGGTAGCCGATC
>JAKEIF010000231.1 GCA_022545875.1 Nitrososphaera sp. | reverse complement strand
TTGAATTCATTGACAAGAGGAGGCTCGTTAGCCCACCCTCCTACAATCTTTATGTCGCCGACAATTAGTTCTTCATGGGCAAATGCATTGGGTATGCTGCTGAAAAGTAACAACACTAATGCGGAAAGGACCGGAACCAGCGCGGCTTTATTCATCCTATCAACGGTTCTCTTGCAATATTTATAATCTTTGGGCATGTTTCGGTATTTGTACTAATGTAGAACGCGCGCCGTTCAAGAGTAGGATAATCAAGTCCCAGAAATATTAGTAACGCAATGAAAATCGGAATACTCGCGTCGCTATTGGCCGCTGCCACAGGATTGCTCTTGATTCCCATGGGAACTGCCGAGGCAATGATGTACGTTGACACTGAGGAGAGAAGAAGTACTCTGTTTGGGGCATTTTTGCTCATCACAGGCATGATTGGTGGACTATGCCTGATCTTTGCATTCATGGCAAGGGACTCGAACAAGATCGAGCCTTCGCTAGAACCAAGTTCGGTGGTTGTACCACCAGCTAAGCAAGAGTCAAATATCGTGCCTCACATAATTACTGCATGAAGCCCGGCCGCAGGCGAGTCCGCAGCGTTGCAATTTTTGCGCTCGTTGCCATCACGGCTCTTTCTGCTTTCGGAATCATTCAGCAGGCATTTGCTCACCCGGTTTACGTCGATTCGCAGCCAAGGGCTTTTCAAAGCGTCGCTTCGTCTCCAAGTGAGGTAAATGTTTTCTTTTCAGAGCCAATCGAGCTTGACTATAGCAGAATTTCCGTCCTTGGTCCTGACGGCTCTAGAGTCGACATGAGTGATGCGCATTACGTAGAGGGCGACACGGCATCTATCGGTGTCACGATTCAACCTTCACTGCCCGAAGGAGAATACACAGTCACGACCAAGGTCTTATCGGCCGTCGATGGCCACGTGATTGACGAGACCTTTGTCTACGGAGTAGGCTCTGCTCCAATCGATAACGACAATCAGCCCAGGACACCAGTGCTGGCTCTTGAATATTCATTTTCGAGGTTTCCGGGCATGGCAGGGCAGGTAATGGCAGTCGGCGCGGCTTTTGGAGCACTCTGGCTGTGGAAGCCGATTAGCAAAGTGCGATGGCTTGAAACCGAGTTGTCAGAAACCAGGTTATCCATCGACAAGACGATGATGAAGATTATCATTATTGGCGCGGGGCTTGTCCTTGCTTCGGGTGTCGCAATGATTATCACTCAGGCGATATCCATCGAGGCGTCAGTCACCGACGCAATTGCAACCAAGTTTGGCAACGTGTGGATAACAAGGATGTTGCAGTCGTCAATCCTTATGGGCATCGCTGTGGCAGTTTACCGCAGAACTGTCAAGAACAAGACCAGCCCGAGCAGGGCTGAGCTTTTTGCGCTGTTGATAATTGGCCTTGCAGTGCTCGTTACATCCAGCCTCATCGCTCACGCAGCGGCTACAGAGCTGCCAGCAGCCATCGTTCTCGACTTTTTCCACAATGCCGCGGCTTCGTTCTGGATTGGCGGCCTGGTGCTCCTTGGCTTTGCAGTGGTTCCCAAGATCCTATCTCTGAGGGATGAGAGAGCAAGATCAGCTGCACTCTCGCTGCTTATTCCGCGATTTTCGATTGTAGTAGTAACCCTACTTGGAATCGCCGTGATAACTGGTCCAATCCTTCTTTCTACACTTGAAAGTGATCTTTCGCTGACCCTTGCGTCCGTATATGGCCAAGTACTTGCAATCAAGCTGGCCCTTGCAGGAACAATGGTCGCGATCGGCGCTTACTCGCAGTTTGTAGTACAGAGAAAAGCAGTTTCGGTCGTTACAGGCGGCTCGCAGATCGCTGCTCCGAGCCTGCGGAGCTATGGAAAAGTTCTGAAGGCAGAGGCAGGCGTCGGAATTGCTCTTTTGCTCATGGTATCCATCATGGCTAACGGCTCCCTTCCTTCCGGCCAGTTTCCGTCATATCAGCGCGATCCGGGAGAGCAGCAGGCGTTTGCCGAAGTCGACACAGTCCTTGTCCGTACCGCTTACACACAAGAGGGCCGAATTAGACTTTCAATAAGTCCGTTTGCGCTAGGCCAGAATAACTTTGAGGTTTCATTTTTTGACAAGGATAACAGGAATGTGACCGGCATCGAATCAGCCACAATCAAGATGACCCAGATAGAGAGAGGCATAGGCCCCATAACGGTGGAACCCGAAAAGGAATCACCGGGTGTCTTTTCCGCAGATGCGGCCTTCAGCCTGCCGGGGACATGGGCAATAGAAATTGAGGGCGTGAACCCGCAGGGCAGCAACATGATTGCGACGATGGACGTCAATGTCAAGCCGCTGGTGGAAAATCTGGAATTTGCTATCCAGGACTACGAAATAGGGGGGAGGAGTCTTCCATTGTTCCCCCTGTTTGACCCCCAAAGGCAATCGATCTGGGTAGGGGACTCGCTGCCTGGAAGTGGTAGAATCTGGCAACTCGACATGACAACTGGAAACTATACTGCTCATGGGATTTCTGACACCAATCTTATCACCCAAACGGTACTTGCGTCAGATGGAACTCTGTGGTTCATCGACCCAGTCACCGGAGTACTCGGGAATTATGATCCGCAGGCCAATTCTTCAAGATTGTTTGAAATCCAAGATGAGGGAGTGCTTTCCGGCCTTGCAATGGACGGTCAAGGCAACCTGTGGGTTCCCGTCGTCCAGGCCAACACGGTGGTAAAGTTCGATGTGCAGACCCAGGAATTTTCCTCCATTGCCATCCCGACCAGAGGGTCGACTCCAGTCGGAATATCGTCTGACGGAAATGGCGATATTTGGCTGGCCCAGGCTATAGGCAGCATCGCAAAGATAGATTCTGCAACCGGCAACATTACAGAATACGAGCCGGAACTCCAAAGACACGAGCTTGATGAACCGACTGCAGTGTTTCCAGACCCGCGCGGCTCAGGTGTCTTTATTTCTGAACACAGCGGCCATACCATTACAGCCTTTAGTCCCCTCTTAGGCACTTTCCGCGAGTATCCAGTAGTCAATGATGCAGGCCTACCGTTCGGCATGGCGATGGATAACTATGGAAACCTCTGGTTTGCGCAACACGAAGTTGACAGGCTGGGCGTCATAGACCCAAGGACAGGCGCATCTACTGAAGTCAAGATTCCCATCACAGGATCGTTCATTCAGTGGCTGATGTCTGATGACCGCGGAAGGATCTGGTTTGCAGCCCAGCGAGGCGGCGCGCTAGGCAGTGTCACCATAACGGCAAAGCCTTCGGTCCCAGGACCTATCGATAATAATGGGACGCAAGGTGGCGGGGATGAAAATCCAATTCCGCAGCTAGGCTTCTCCCTTGCAGACGTTTCAGGGCCGGCCATAGCAGCAGGCATAGCAATCAGCGCGCTGGCGTATGCAAAGAGCGCCACCGACCTCAGGCGCAATGTCGCAAGTGCCCTCAGACTCAGATCCACTTGAATTGCTTTCATGCACAGGCATACGGCAGCGGGGCCGTCGCCCCATTCTGTTCGGCGCCTGTACCAATTGGCTTATTAGTCCAACGCAAGCTATTGACCATGTATGCAAACGGGTAGAGGGCCTGAGCCCGCGTATGGCTCACTGAGCAAGCCCCTGCTACTAGGTCTTGTAACCGCAATAGTCGTCGGAATTGCTTCTCCGCTCGTCTTACCTCATCTGACGCACCCGTCAATGATTTACCACATCGCGCTTCACATTGCAAGCCTTACCATTGCTCTTTTCCTTAGCGTAGTTTCTGTCTTGGCGTACTTGCGATCCAGGACTTTTCGACTGCTTTTCATGACTTTCGGCTTCATGGCCCTTGCATCGGTAGAGTTCCTGTACCTCTTGGACGCAGCGGCGATATTCAGCGTATTTGACTTTTCGACTCTTGGGATAGAGTTGCCGCATGTCATACTCTTGGTGATGCTTACGATGTTCAGCCTTGGAGTCCTGAAGGTGAACAAGTAGATTGGAGCAAGTTCCAGGAAGTACTGACACGCGCTCTTTACTTCAGCAAATTATTGACGAGAATCCAGGTATCAGGTACAGAGAGCTCTTGAGAACCACAAGATTGGCAAACGGAGTTTTGACTTACCACCTGGCTGCTCTTGAGAAATCAGACCACATACGCGCCGACAGGGAGTCCAGGATGACGCGATACTACCCGCCAAGGGTATCTGAAAGAGAGTCTGAAATTCTAAAATACGTACGACATGAGCCTATAAGGGAAATCCTGTTGTTTATCTTTGAACATGAGAACTGCACCTTTAACGAGGTTGTGGAATACTCTCAAAAGGCACCGTCAACCATCTCGTCGCATCTAAAGCGGCTCAGAGAAGACGGTATAATATCTGTGAGGTATGGCGAATACCAGCTTTACAGGATTTCAGATAGGGAACTTGTTTCAGATGTCATCTCCAAGTATAGGCCTAGCTATATCGACAAGGTCGTTGACAGTTTTGCAGATACGATGGAAGAACTTTAAGCCGGTAGCTCACACCGATCTTTGGGAATGAAGATTTCTGGCTTGGCGCTGGCGTTCTCCCTTGCTTTGGTTACTTTGGTGGGAGCGCAGGCCTTTGCAGACCCTCTTCATGGTGCGAGCAAGCAGAGAATCGGAAACTATGATTTTGAAATGACAACAGAGCCCAAGAATC
>JAKEIF010000230.1 GCA_022545875.1 Nitrososphaera sp. | reverse complement strand
TTACAATACTTGCCTTGAGCATGTAAATAGCATGTTTGTAGGCCAGCTTGTCGACAACAGGATCATTGTCTGGGATATAGAAAATTCGCGGTCAATTTTTGGAAGCGGCTATTACGGGAAGCCCTTGGGTGTACCAAAACCCAAAGGCACTGATTTCGATGCGCCGCTTGTACTCGATCTTATTGAAGGATACTATTTGACGGAGCAGGGCAAGTTGAAAGTCGTACGAACCGACAAGACTGCCGTCTCAAGCGGCGAGATTCGAAGGATATGCCGAAAGCAGTATTCGGATTTTGACACAAAGTATGCGGTGTTTCTGGATCTTCGGAATAGAGGATACATCGTCACGCCCGGGATAAAGTTTGGGTGTGATTTCGCAGTATATGAACGCGGGCCGGGTATCGATCATGCGCCGTATCTGGTGCAGGTTTACAGAAGCACTGACATAATGACTGCAACAGGAATAGTTCTTGCAGGTAGACTTGCCACAACGGTGAAGAAGCAGTTTGTCCTGGCCATACCAAAGGTAAAGTCGGGAAAAGTGGATTACGTAGGATTTGACTGGTGGCGGGCCTAGCTCGGCTGCGCCGCGCCAGTTTTCGAAGGCAAGTCGAATTTCACAAAGTTCTCGCCAGAGATCGAAAGCCGGGTCGAATACTTTTCTGAGCCTTGCTCCAGCCAGCCCTTGTATCTAAGCGAGTTCTTTACAATATCCAAAATGCTGGGCTTTTTCTCGTTTACTTCTTCATAGCAAGAAAGTATCTCGCCGAATTTCACTTCCTGTTGCTTGTTCATCTTTGTCAGATAGTACACAAAGATTGCTACCTTTTCGTAATGGTTAGCAGGCTTTTTCTCTGCATAGAATTCACGCAGACCTATCCTGTCGTCTCCTCCCTTAAGGTCGACAGGTATTGGATGGATGGTGATGGAAGGTCTTGGAACATGCTTTGCAGCAGGTTTTTCCTGCCGCTGCGGCAGTTGCTCCGCATCGAGAGCGGTTTGGGAGTTGGGTGACGGCAGAGCTGCAACTGCTTCATGCGCCTTTAGCGAAATATTCTGCTCAAGGCCGCGGTTGATGGCTTCCTTTACCGCGCTCTTGAAAATTTCTTCAAATTTTTCTAGATGCTTATCGACAAAGCTTTCCTTGCCTTCAAGTTCAACTATACCCTCCTTGACGTTTATGGTAAATCTTGCCTCCGATGCGCTCAATTCGCATTACTAGATTCGGAGGTTTTTTATTAAGTTGCCGCACCAATCGAAGCTAAATCCTTCGGTCGTCCAGAAAGATTCGACGATCGAGTAACGCCTGTCTTAAATATTTGCAGATATTCTCCAAGAGTAAAGATGTTTGTTGTAAAGAGGCTCGGGAGAAACGGCATGTGGAACGCGGTAAGCCTCATTGACGAAAATGGTTCCTTTCGGGGCGAAGCTAAATTTGAGACGCAGAAACAGGCCGAGGACTATCTGGAAGTCTACATGCAAAGGATGAAGAAGCGGCTAAAGGCAAGCCAAAACGGCGAGCCACAAGTCAAAGTCTTTGATGATAGTACGCCTGAGCAGGCCCCTGCTGAACCAGTAGAACCTCAAAAACCCAAGAAAAAGCTAAAGAAAAAGAAAAAACCGCGCAAATAATCGGTAGTACTGATAATTTATGGTAAATTATTAGAAAATACTATGATATTTAGAAAATGGAAAAAGCTTTAAGGCGCAAAGTCGCACATTTGTTGGCTTTAGCTATGTTTGTCTGTGCGACATGCAAGGGAACAGCCCTTATTTTGGCAGTCGATACGGATGGCAGGCCTTGTTTCGAGGAGTGTCCTGATTGCAACCCGACTCCGCTGAATTATGCTAGCTAGCGTTTTGAATTTCTGCGAGAATCAAACTCTTTCTTAATTTTTTGAGCAGTCTTGGTGAGTTCGTCGTTTGGGGCCACACGGCGCGCAGGCCACTTGCCATCCGGACTATCGTCAATAAACCGGGGAACGATGTGAACATGCACATGAGGAACTATCTGATTAGCCGCAATTCCGTTATTTTGGCCAACGTTGAATCCATCAGCGTTGACAGCGGAGACGACTGCCTTTGCTACATGAGGAACCAATGAGTAAAGCCTTCCCACTTCGTCTGGAGGCATCTGCAGGAGATTATCATAATGTTTGGTCGGAATAACAAGAATATGTCCTACGTTGATCGGATATTTGTCCATTATTACCATGAATTCGTCGTCATGGTATACGTTGACCCCTGGCTGCCGGCCTACAACAATTGAGCAGAATATGCAGGATTTGCTAGACATTATATCGCTTATGAAAGATAGCGTAGGATATTTGCACGTTTATTTTTTGCTCTTCCCAAAGGACAATTTGCGAATTTTTAAATACACCGTTATCCGGATTTGATGCATCTAATGGGCGAAACAATGGAGCTTGAAAGCTTTGATCTCGATTTCTCTTTTCGTTGCCCCAAGTGCGACTACTTGAATGAGGAAATTTCGGCGAAGGATCTTTCGAGCGGGAACGCTGAATGTGGTATGTGCGAAACTATTTTCAAGGTCGAAGGGTTAGACGCGATTAAAATTACTGCTACTCTCGACTAGCAATATACTTTAAAATATGCTACAGGTGCCCCATTACTCATAATGGAGTTACCAAGTAGGAAGGTTGTCGAAGGGACTGCAAGGGCACCCCACAGGGCCATGTACAAGGCAATGGGACTTACAAACGAAGATCTTGATAGGCCCATCATTGGCGTGTCATCTACCTGTAATGAAGCGACTCCTTGTAACATCCACCTTGGTCAGCTTGCACAGAGCTCAAAGCGCGGAGTTAGCGACGCCGGTTGCACTCCTCGAGAGTTTACCGCGATTGCCGTTTCAGACGGCATAGCGATGGGGCACGAGGGCATGAAGGCATCGCTTGTGAGCAGGGAAATAATTGCCGATTCTATTGAAGTAATGGTTCGCGCTCATCAGTACGACGGCATCGTAGGAATTTCTGGTTGTGACAAGAGCCTGCCTGGAACGCTCATGGGTATGGCTCGGCTTAACCTACCAGCCATTTTCGTATATGGCGGGACAATCATGCCTGGCGTCTGGAACGGAAAGCAGGTTACTGTACAAGACGTCTACGAAGCTGTCGGAGCGTACGACGCTGGGAAAATGACGCTGCAAGAACTCACTAGTCTTGAAAATGTTGCCTGCCCCGCAGCAGGATCTTGCGCTGGGATGTATACGGCCAACACAATGGCGTCAATAAGCGAAGCCATTGGAATGTCTCTGCCCGGAAGTGCGTCTCCCCCAGCGGAAAGTGAGCGGAGACATGAAGTATGCTATAAAACAGGCCGTGCTATCCATTACCTCCTCGAAAGCAACCTACGGCCAAAGGACATCATGACTTTTGAAGCATTTGAAAACGCGATCATGATTGCAAACGCAATAGGGGGATCTACCAATGCCATATTACATCTACTCGCAATTGCAAGGGAAGTGGGTATCAAACTCGCACTTTCAGATTTTGAGCGCATCCGCAAGCGGACTCCTCACATTGCCGACATGAGACCAGGAGGAGCATACGTCATGCTCGACCTTGACAAAGTGGGAGGGGTTCCCGTAGTGCTCCGGAGCCTGCTGAGAAAGGGTCTTCTCCATGGAGAAGCCATGACCGTTACAGGAAAGACTATGCAGGCCAATCTCGACTCGATTAATATCGATTACAAACCAGATGAAAAAGTAGTCAAGCATCTTGACAACCCGATAAGCGACCAGGGAACACTCAAGATCTTGAAGGGAACTCTTGCGCCCCAGGGCGCCGTAGTCAAGGTCGCAGGCGTAAAGAACAAGAAATTCACAGGAAAAGCGCGGGTGTTTGATGCTGAGGAGAGGGCATTTGATGCGATATCTAGACGTGAGATTCTTGAGGGTGAGGTTGTCGTGATCAGATACGAGGGGCCCAAAGGCGGCCCCGGTATGAGGGAAATGTTGGCAGTCACGGCAGCGCTCGTTGGTCAGGGCTTGGGAGAAAAAGTCGCGATGGTAACAGATGGAAGATTTTCTGGCGCTACGCGTGGATTCATGATAGGTCACGTAGCTCCGGAGGCGATGGTAGGGGGCCCGATAGCCTTGGTAAAGGAAGGCGACGTTATTTCCATTGACACCATGACAAGCAAGATAGATTTGGAAGTTTCAAAGTCCGAGATGAAGAAGAGACTTTCCAAGTGGAAGCCGATCAAGCCCCATTACAAGACGGGCGCCCTTGCAAAATATGCCTCACTCGTGCAATCCGCAGCGGAAGGCGCGGTAACGGTCCCGATAAAAGTTTAAATGATAAATATCGCTTCACGCGTGCTGGCAGAGATAGGAGAATATGAAAGGTGAGTACTTTTGGCCGTCTTGCCAAATTGGACAGTTCTAGCACTCTAAAGATTGAGAAGCTACAAGTCTCCATCGATCAATTCGAGCTTTTCAGAAGGCTCTATGCAGCCTATGACAACGTGTTCATTCTAGAATCGCTGGTAGGGCCGAAGGAACTCTCCGAAATGTCTGTAATCGGTTTTGACCCAGAGTTGAAGGTTAGCTGCGATTTCAAGAGATTCAAAGTCCACGAACGTCGCAAGGTTGTTCACGAGGAAAAGGTAACCGACCCGCTTTTACAGCTGCGCGGACTAATGCCAAAAATAGCCGACGACAGGTTCAGATTCATCGGAGGTGCCGTCGGGTACATCAGCTATGACGCTGTGAGGTACTGGGAAAACTTGCCAGCCGGCAAAAGAAAAAGTCCTGGCTTTCCGCTGCTGGAATTTGGCATCTATCTTGATGGGATACTTTACAACCACAAAGAAAATCAGGCCTATTACTTTTATCTCGACAAGTCGCGTCTTTCGGAACTACGTGGAAGTATAGCGAAATACGCAGCCAGTCCTACCAAGTTTTCGTTCTCGCCACCAAAGCGCAACATGACAAAGGGTAGTTTCATGAAAATGGTCAAGAAAGCAAAGCGTTACGTATACGACGGCGACGTCTTTCAAGTCGTTCTTGCAAAAAGCATGGGGTTCAGCTTGCAGGGCAGCCTTATCCGGCTTTACGAATCCCTCAGGGTGGTAAACCCCTCACCCTACATGTACATGGTAAAAATGTCTGAGCGCTGCATAATTGGCTCCAGTCCAGAAATGCTTATACGAGTCACAGGCGACTTCGTAGAGACATTTCCTATTGCAGGTACGAGGCCCGTGGTCAAAGATGACCGGGAAAATGAGAAGCTCAAGGAAGACCTGCTGGGGGACGAAAAAGAGCTAGCAGAGCATACGATGCTCGTTGACTTGGCGCGAAACGACATCGGCAGAGTGTGTGAGTTTGGAAGCGTCAGGGTTAACGAGCTCATGACCGTC
>JAKEIF010000229.1 GCA_022545875.1 Nitrososphaera sp. | reverse complement strand
CGTACCAACCAATGCCGGAACCACCAAGAGGACAGCAGAAAACTGGAGCAATACCCCAAGATTTCCGAGGACAGGCTTGTATTGATCCTGAATAGTGCTCCTTACCTTTTTGATAGTCCTTGCGAGAACAGATGTCCTAATGGCTCCTGCAAGCGCCACTTGGGTAACCACGCCGACGATTCCTGTCTTGTCTGTTAGCGGGATACGCTTTATCCGGTGTATCCGCATTTGCTGCAGCGCCTGTTTTACGGTCGCGCCGGATCCGAGCGTAATGACTGGAGACGACATCACCTGCCTTACCAGAATATTGTCCGAATCCTCACCCTTCATTACCACCTTGTCAATAATGTCGCCGTCAGTTAGTATCCCGACTGCAATCCCACGCTTTGAGACAATGATGGACTCAGCCCGATGCAGGTTCATTTGCCTGACGGCAGAGGCAACGTCTATGGCTTCGTCTACAACAATAAACTGCCCGGTCATGAACGCCTTTGCAGGTCTTTCAAGGAAATCCTCCATGTGTCCGAGCGTGTTGATTGCAAAGCCATTTTCCTATAACTATTACGCTCCTCTATTGTCGAATAACTGGGAAATATTTTTCTATATCTTCGGCTGAATGCAGATTAATTGATCACCAGCAAAAATGCCGCCCTTTCCGTGGGAGTCGCACTTTCACTTGTGCTTGCAGCCTATACCGTTGCTTTACAAACAGACGTGGCTTCAGCCGCAAAACCAAGCTCTTCAAGTGAAATGCTGCCTGACCTCAGAACTGCTGTTCCACAACATATCCAGGTTCAAAATGAGCATCAGCGCGAACTGCTGAGGCTGTCAAACGGAGTAGCGAATACAGGTGATGGGCCCTGGCACATGAGGCCCGTGTTCCCCCTTGACGACCCTTCGCAGCCGCAGAGCGCAATCCAGGACATCTTTGACGCGAATGGCAATGTCGTCGAGTCAAAGCTCGTAAGCCAGTTCCAGTACCATCCCACGCACAACCACTGGCATATCGACGGGGTGGCCGTCTTTGAAGTTCGGGCAGGAAGCCCCACAGGGCCCCTGGTGGGCAATTCCGTAAAGAGCACCGCGTGTCTGATAGACTGGTACAAGATAAACGACAATTCAAAAACGCCAGAGCGGGTGTACTGGGATTGCATTGGCGAGTCTCAGGGACTGACAGTCGGCTGGGTAGACCAGTATCACCAATCCCTTGACGGGCAGGAAATAGACATCACCAATGCTGCTCCGGGAAGATACTATTTGGTCAGCACGGCTAACCCTGATGGCATATTCGTAGAGAAGGACTACTCCAACAATGCGGCCTGGGTTTCGTTCGACCTTGCTAGGGACAGCAATGGAAACGCAAAGATCAAGATAACTGGCAACTCGCCCTGTGATGCCGGCCTCTGCGGAGACAACACTGCGAACCGCTAGGCTCCACCCAATACTTTCATATCCTCTGTTTTCCATCCAATTTGTACAACGAGTAAAGGCACATGGCAATCTATAGGTACACCGCATACAAGACTCCAAACATCGGGATATTCGCCAAGGCAAATGATAGCACTCTTTTAGTGCCTTTCGGCTTTGCAGAAACGAAAACGCAAAAGCTAGCCGAGTACCTCCAGGCAAAGGAAGTGTACACGTCAGTTGGGGGAACACGGCTGCTAGGCCCAATGACTGTCATGAACAACAATGGAATATTGCTGCCGTCTATTGCATCCGACGAGGAGGTACAACTCTTGCGTCAGGCAAGCGGGCTGAATGTAGAAAAGGTGGAAAGCCGGTTCACGGCTATTGGCAACCTCATCTCTACAAACGACAATGGAGCCATCGCTTCGCCGCTGTTCGATGGCGAAGTAGACCAGCAGATTCAGGACGTATTGGGAGTCCCTGTCCACTCGATGACGATTGGAAGCTTTGTGCAGACAGGATCCATGATAGTTGCGACAAATGGAGGAGCCGGCGTGCACCCAAAGGCTAGCGAGGAGGAGGTCAAGACGATCTCTGAAGTGCTGCAAGTCCCTGCTGAGCCGGTTACCGTCAATGGTGGCGTGCCCTTTCTGTCTTCCGGCATCATTTCAAACACAAAGGCAGTAGTGGTAGGCAGCCTGACCAGCGGACCGGAACTCATCATGCTGAGCAGGATTTTCAAGGCATGATCCTGGAAGTAATTTGCATCGGAAGCGAACTTTTGTCAGGGATAACTTTGAACTCAAATGCCCACTGGCTCGCAGGCCAGATCGTAAATGCAGGCGGCAGGCTCAGCCGGATCACAGTAGTCGGAGACGAGCTTGCTGATATTTCATCCGCTGTCAAGGAGTCTCTGGCAAGAAACCCTTACATTCTGATAACAACTGGCGGGCTTGGCGCCACTTATGACGACATGACACTTGAAGGCATAGCGGCCGCGCTCGGGAGGAAAACTACCATCGACCAGAGAGCAGTAGAAATGCTCAGGAAAAGCTATGCCCGGCGCCATCTTGACTATGAGCTAGATGCCGTCAGGCTGAAAATGGCTACGATACCAGATGGCTCAACCCCACTTGAAAATATGGTTGGGAGCGCGCCGGCTGTGACTGCCGAGATCGGAGGCACAAGGATCTTTTGCCTGCAGGGCGTCCCCAGTGAAATGCAGCAGGTCTTCAACGACCACATCCTTCCGACTATCAGAAAACAGATAGGCCACTTCGTATCAAGGGAAGTCAACTATCAGGTCACGGGCGTAACCGAGGCCATGATAGCCCCTGCGCTCCTAAAGATAGTCGAGTCAAACCCAAGGGAAGCCGTGTACCTAAAGACCCATCCACAGGGGTATGGCGAGAATAATACTCCCCACATAAGGGCGCAGGTGGTGTCGCGTGGCAGCGACGAAGAGAAGGTGGCGAAAAGGCTCGAGGCCGTAACCAGTACGCTCCGCCAAGAGATTTCAAAGCTAGGCGGCAAGATAGAGCCGTGACGCTCTGGGTGCTGGCCGCCGGAATCGCAGCTGGAGCCGCAAGCGCGCTGTACCTTGCATACAACTACAACCCGATTCTTCTCAATGGCACCATCCACGCCGCAATTTTTGCATCAGGGCTTGTCGCGATGTACTTTGCAAAAAGGCTGAGTGCAAGAAAGGCAGGATGGTACATCGCGGGAGCTCTGCCCGTGCATCTGGCGATTCATTTTGCGCTGATTGGCGACTTGGCTCAGTTGATCGGGGTAAGCCACATCTTGCTGAACTTTTCGTCCTTGCCGTGAGCAGCGGCTTCGAATACTTCCTTTACTTTCTTTGTCACGGGGCCTACCCTGCCTGCATCCCCTATCGTCCTGTTGTCTATCTCGCCTACCGGTTTTACTTCTGCCGCGGTGCCGGACAAAAAGACCTCGTCTGCCATGTACAACTCGTCGCGAGAGATATCGCGGACCTCAAAGCTAATGCCCCTGTCTTTAGCCAGCGTGAGTATGCTGTCTCTTGTTATGCCGCCCAGAGCGCCTGAACTTGTGGGCGGCGTGACAAGCGCGCCGCCTTTTACCAAGAAAATGTTCTCTGCGCTTGCCTCAACAACCATGCCGGAAGTGTTTAGCATCACTGCTTCGTCAAACCCCGACTTGAGCGCCTCCATCCTTGCAAGCGCCGAATTGGCATAGTTTGCCGTTGCCTTTGCATGCATCGGAAGCGTGCGGTGGTCAATCCTCGCCCACGCAGAGACCATGAGGCGCGCGCCTTTTTCCGCGCCTCCTTTCAAGTACTCGTCCCACTTCCAGACGGCGATTGATACCGACACTTTGTTTGGCAGTGGGTTGACGCCCATCTTGCCATAACCATAGTAGGCTATCGGCCTGATGTAGCACTCGTCCATTCCATTCGCCCTGACGGTATCTATCGCTGCTCGCTCTAGCTGCTCTTTCGAATATCCCATTTCCATAAAGTAAGCCCTGCCGCTATCCATCAAGCGCTGGATGTGGTCGCCGAGCCTAAAGATTGCGCTGCCATTGACAGTCTTGTAGCAGCGGACCCCCTCAAAGACGCCAGTCGCATAGTGCAGCGCATGAGTAAGGACGTGGATTTTCGCGTTGTCCCAGTCAACCAGCGATCCGTCCATCCAGATCTTGCCTTCGCTCATTTCAAACCACGAATCTTTATTCTTGTAGAGTGAATCGCCTTTACCGCGTCGGCAACGCTGCTTCCCTTGTCCTCAACGATTATCAGAATCCTAGACGTTTCTTCCTGCGCGTCAAGGTTTAGAATGTTGATGTCGTGCTCGCTTACCGTGCTGCTGGCAGTAGAGGCGATCTTTGGCACGCGCCACATTTCATCTCCGATAAGCGTGACTACTCCTCGGCCGTATACAATCTCTGCCTTTGGGTGGTACGCGCGTATGTGCCGCTCTTGCCTGCGCACATAGTCCGCGTCAAGAAATAGCATTCTCGTCATCTCTGTGTCGTCTACCGTATAAGGTGAAAGCTTTACGAAATCATGGTACTGCTTGTCGCGTTCTAGCGACGCTGCAAGATGTGAGGCCGATATGCTTTCCATCCTGACCATCGCGCAGTTTTTCTTTCCCGTAACGATCTTGATCGGGTTGTGTTCCTTTGCGTCCTCTGGCATTTTCCTCTTTATGACGGTGACTCCGCCCTGCGGCTTGGCCATGTCTGTTATTACAATTGGGATGTCAAGCTCGTTGTCGTCAATCTCCTTGATGGCAATTGGATCTAGGATCTTCATGCCAAACATGCCGGCCAGCTTTGCCTCATTGTATGAAAGGTAGTGGATGAATTCGAGATCGTCCTTGACAATTCTTGGATCCGCGCTCAGCACAGCGCTGTCTTTTTCAAAATCTATCTTGACTTCGTAGTTGTCGTTTAGCAGTATCGCGACGTCGGCCGCGGTCCTGTCCGATCCCCCGCGCTCATAGGTGGTTTCAAGGCCATCTACCGTCCTGCCGATAAATCCCCCCATAGAAACTATGTCGTTATGCTCAATTAGGTCGAGCAGGTGATCGCTATTTTGCTTGGACTCTTGCATCAAAAAGCTGGCGGCTTCAAAGTTGTCGTCGGTTATTATCGGCCACTTGTCAATCAGGACGTGGGATGACTTTAGTCCAAAACTCCGCATAACATAGTCCATGAGATAAGACATTGTCACCTCGCCGCTGTACGCAAGGGTCCTTGACCTTATCACGTCCACAAAGCGCCTGTTCTCGGCCGCCTGTTTGAGTGAAATAATTACCTGCCTGTAGAACTTGTCGAGGCTTGCAAGGAATTCCTCCTTGTACCTGCTGTCAGTGATGTACTTTCCGGCTATTTGCTCGTAAACTTCTCGAAGCACATCTATCTCGACCGGGTTTGACGCGGCGTAGCTCCTTCCCACTTTGATGGCTACATCAGTCATTGAGCTTGCCTTGCCATCAAAATCAATAAGTGGCGCCGAAAACACAGTGACAACCCGGGACTCTAGCTGCAGCTGCCTTATCCTTTCGATAATCTTTGGGATCATGACGCCCCCTACCCCGAGCGCGCTGCCGCCAAATTTGGCAACCGTGACAGAAGTCATCCGATCTATCGTGGCTAGGTGATTCTAATTCCCTATATTAAACATGGGTCAATCTCAAGATGAAATCAAATACGGCTGCGGACTATTGGAATCGAGCATGATGGATGACAAATGCATCAGATGTGGCGACGAGATGGTGCACATCGGTTTCAAAATCTACCGCTGCCGACAATGTGGCCACGAGGAAAAGCCGGAAGACGTTATGTAGCTACTGTACCATGAATCTTGTATGGAGGATCTGGTTAAAGTCGCCTACGCTCAAGCCGGGCCGCGGCCCGCCTCCAATTACGTAAATGTTGCTTCCAATGTCTACCGCAGCAAGTCCATGGCGGCCATTGGGCATTTCGGGGGCCGACTCCCACGAATCGCCGCCGGTATTGTACCGGTGAACTTGTTTGAAGGTTCCAGTGGGTTCCTCTCCTCCGAAAACATAGATGCCGCCATCAGTAGACGACGCGGCCGCTGCTAGACCGCCTCTTTTGGAGGGCATTGGCGCAAGAGTTGTCCACTCATCTTTGGCTGGATCGTAGGCTTCGTTAGAGTTCAGGTTCGAAGAAAGGCTATCAATGCGCCCACCGATGACATACAGCTTGTCGTCGTACACAACTGACGCCAGATGCTGCCTCGGTGTAGGCATGCCTTCTTTAGCTGTCCATTTGTCCGTTGATACGCTGTAGGCCTCCATCACGTTGAGTGGACTTCCAGTCCCAAATCCTCTATCTGCGCCGCCAACTGCATACAGAGTTTCGTTTACGAAATTCGCGGTGAGAGCTCCTCTTGTCGTGAGCATAGGAGACAATTCTTCCCACCCATCTAACTTGGGATCATAGACGAGCAGTTTGTTGCTGGACGTGCCGTTTGCAAAATAGCCTCCAACTACATAGAGCTTGTCTTCGAATGAAGCTGCAGCGGCATGATGTAATTCAAAGGGCAGGGGTGTGGCAATACTCCAATTACCGCTATCCGTATCATAAACTTCGACAGCTGAAACCGCGCCTCCTCTGCTGTCGAAGCCGCCAATTACATAGACGTCAGCATTGACCGCCGCGCCTGCAATTTCCGTCCGCGGAGTGGGCAATGGCTTCCCTTCAGTCCAATACGGAAATGGTGTCTGCGGAGGTTCTGGACCGGAAACCCCGGCAGACGACGCGAGCATGATAATGACAATCAGTGCGGCCGCTACTGCACTACCCAAGGCTATAGTGCGTAGCACCATATTGTCGTGATCGGCAAACTTGGCTAAATCAGTTGCCCAGACGCAAGATGATCTCTGCTGCCCTCTCGGCTCCCGTCGCATCTGCCATTATTGCCCTCTCTTCAGACAGCTTTTCTTCGATCAGCTTATCCAGCCTGAATATGTCGTCGAACTTGAAGCCCAGGCGGGCCCCGCCCTCTTCCTGCTCAAAATGGCCCTGTATAGGAATGAAAATGCCGGGGGTCCCATAGGCAATAGACTCGTCCATGGTTGACCTTCCCGCTAGCGATACTACAAGGTCGGCTGCGTAGATCAGTTCGTGCAGGTTCTCGACAAAACCAAGGTTTCTATAGTCTGGCGAATCGGCAAGTTTGAGCGAAGGCCCTGGGACAATTACAAGCTCTGCATCAAGCCGTGGAACGATCCTGCGATACGCTTCAATCGTTTTCTCTACGAGAAATTTTCCCGCGTCAGTTCCGCCAATGCTGACGACTATTGTTTTGCGCGAAAAACCAAAAGCTTTTCGTAGAGAGTCACGGCCGGCACTTGCCTTCCTCACTATAGGCCCGACATGAACGATATTGTCCTTGTCATCGCCGACATCCGGAATGATCACGTAATCGCATGTCCCCATCATTTTCTTCATTGTCTTGTTCATCTTTTTTTCAATGATAGACGCGGCGCCGGTTGTAAAGTGAGTCTCTGTAATGTCGGTGATAAGCACGCGCTTCCGGTGCAGTTCCTCTCCTACAGCAATTGATGCAAAATCCTCGTCGCTTACAATGATTCCCTCATGCGCTTTGAGAACATCCTTTGCGATGAGTTTGCATTTCTTGTAGTAGGAATAGTAATTCATGAGCCACTTAAACGACTGGCGCAGCTGGCCGGATTCAACATCGAATTTTTCAGGCCTATAAGCGTCAAGGGTTTTGAGTCCTTTTCTGGCCAAGAGTTCGGCTGCTCCTTCGCCGCTGACAAATTGTATGTCGCCAGTGCCCAATTTTTCGGCTATGGCGATATCCCGCGTAGCATGCCCCAAGCCAATGGGGCTGGTGAAAAAATTAATCATCTTACATTGCAATCAGTTTGACATGATCCATTTTCTTGTTTGACTGGAATTTCTTGGTCATGGCCTTTATTTCGTCAGCCTTTCCCTTTATCAGGAATATTTCCAAGCACCTGTCCCCGTCTATTTTGTTGTGAATATGCGTTGTGATAAGGCGATCATAATCATGCTGCATCGTGGTAACTTGTTCGTCAGATTTCTCATCATGTATTGCCAGCAACACTGCGAAAAGGCTGCCTGAAAGATTCTGCCGCTCTTTTTCTTCGGCCAGCAGGTTTCGGATACCCGCTCTAACTATCTCCGACCTGCCGGAAAAACCAAGGGCTTTCTGGAGCTTGTCAACCTCATTCAAGATGTCCTCGTTAAGTGAAACACTGACAATAGTCAACTCCTTAGTGATGTTATTAACTTATTTATAAGCAGTTCCATATTTATTATTAACAAAAGTATATATCGTTAATAATGCCATTTTTGACTATTGAACCGGATGGCATCCTGGAGAAATCCAAGTCTGTTGCATAGGGTTTCGGAACAGTGAAGTGGTTGTGAATCTGCGGAATGGTGCACTACACCGGGTTCATTTGTATGCAGACTTATCTATCAGCGCTATGGCATTCGTCGGCCTGTTCTTTGCTGAAGTCTTGGAAACTTGGTTCCAAGTTGACTTGATATTCCATATTGCGATATTTGTCCTTGCTACTGGTGGAATAATTTCAGAGAGGGTATTGCACCGTCACAAGCATTCAGGAGTCATAGGCGAATGATGCCAACAAGATACGGTTTAAGCCTTATTTTCTAACTATCCCTAGGCTTACGCCCTAGGGTCGTGGTACTTGGTGGCACCTTCAAGAAGGATGAGATTAGAAAAATTGGTGGAGATTAGAAGCTGAAGTCTCCGCCCATGTCGCCACCAAAGTCGCCGCCACCCATATCTCCGCTGCCGTCGGCCGCCGCGCCGCCGTCATCGCCTGCAGCTGCACCTCCCTCTCCGCCTTCGCTGCCAGCAAATCCACTTTCTGCTGGAGACATGGCCATGCCCATCAGTGACATCATGGACATGAAAAAGATCGCGTTCATGATCCCAGAGAAGAGCATCATCGGAATCCAGCTTCTGTTCATACCCATGTAGTTCTGCAACTCTGCAGTGTTGCCATTCTGGTACCATTGCTGCACCTGCTGGGCCTGCTTCTCAAGCTCTACCTTCTTGGTGTTAAGAACCTGCATGCCGGTGTGGCTGATGCTAAATTCTAGCTTTTTGCCGCCAAAAAAGCTCTTTTTCTCTGCTTGGATAACGAGCCTCTGCGCGACAAGGTCGTTTACGATTAGCTCTATTTCGGGCTTGCTCAGCCTTGTTACTTTTGCTATTTTGTCAACGGTCTTCATCCCTCTCGATATTGCGTCCAGAACCATGAAGTGGTTCGGGCTTTCGTTGACTCGAACGTTTGACATTTGATTATATTATGTGCAAAGCATGATTTAAACTGTATATCTCTAAGAAGGGCGCTAAGATGGCAACCGAAGTAGGTAGGAAACTACCAAGGGAAACCTAAACTTAATACTATTACCAGGGGAAAGGTGAGGTAAGAAATGCCAAGTACGATTGATACCGCACACCTACACCAAGGACGTTACTTGGATGGAGAAAAGCCCAACCGGAGATACGTTGCAGTCATTTTGGCAGAAGAAGAAGTTCAAGAAGTGCTAGACGAAATCAACAAAGATAGGACCGATGAAGACAAGATAGCCATTGATGAGCTGGACTTGGACCAGATTGCAGATGGTTACTCGGGTGCGATGACAGAGGGTTGGATTTCCGTGGTGCGGAGTTTGCTGACCCCTGACAACTATAGGAACTATCTCAAATCCAAGCCTCAATAATTTGAGCAACGTCAACCTAAGCTATCTTCTAGCTGCTAATTACAATTCACACTAGGAGCGAACAGTTCACGCGGGAAAGGGCGATATTCTTTTCTCGGATAATAAAAAAATGAAATTCAAAAAGAAAAAGAGGACGTCTGCCTAGTGCTGTTGTCTTCTAGCCTGAACCACAGCCGCTAAAGCCGCACTCTATGCATACATTGCAACCCTCGGTAATGATCAGCCTGGCGTTGCAGGTTGGGCATCGATCTACTTCTGTGTCCATCATGACCTGTGCTGGTTGGGGTGCCGGCTTTTTGACTTCAGTTGCAGCTAGTGGCTTTGGTGCCTCTGGCGTGATTACGACTTCTTCTTCTATCCCGGATTCGCGGAATATCTTTTGCATCTGCTCAAGTACATAGCGCTCGCCAATGTTGTTCTGGACATAGTCTGCCACGTACCTGCTTGGCTTGACCGAAAAGGCCTGTTCGCCTGTGTTCTTGCCTGTGATGTGGAGCACTTGTTCGTGCCTTGAGCCGTCCCTGTATACTGTCACGCCCTTTAGGCCGAGCTCGTGTGAGAGCAAATAGGCGCATTTCACGTCCTCTGCCGTAACGTCGCCGGGCATATTGATGGTCTTGGCAATTGCGTTGCTGATCCACTTTTGCCATATGCCCTGAGCCATCACGTGGTCGGTCCAGTGGATGTCAATTGCAGTCACAAATATCCTCTGCATCCATTCCGGAATTTCTGGCAGCCCGCGAACAGAGCCATAGTTATTTGCTATCTTGGTCAGTATGTCGTCAGTGTACAGGCCGTTTTCCTTGAGCACGTTTTCAAAGACCTTGTCGGTATAGAAGAACCGGCCGACTGTGACGCGTTTCTCGTACACAAGTGCAAATACAGGCTCGACTCCGTTTGCAGTGTCGGCTATCATGGAAAGCGTGCCGGTCGGCGCGATTGTTGAAGTCCAAGAGTTGCGGACACCATTTTTCTTTATCTTTTCAATGAGCGTATCCCAGTCGTAAGTATGGGTTTCCTTTGGAAGCTCGTAGTAGCCGGCCACCGGGATTCTGCCCTTGACATAGTCGGTGTCCTTGAACAGCGGGAATGCGCCCCGTGACTTTGCGAGTGCGACGCTTTCGTCCATGCTGAGGTACGATACTGCTTCTGCGAGCTTGTTCATGAATTCATACCCGTCCCGGGAGTTGTATGGTGTCTGGAGCAAAAAGAGCAGGTCTGCGATTCCCATTATGCCAAGGCCGATCCTTCTTGTTTCCTTGGTTGCGACTCTGATCTCTTCCACTGGATACTTGTTCATGTCGATAATGTTGTCAAGGAATCTTGTGGAGAGCCTTATTGCCTGCTCATAGCGCTGCCAGTCAAATTCGAATTTGCCGTCGACTTTGCGCTTGACAAAGTTTGCCAAGTTGATAGAGCCCAAGTTGCATGACTCGTATGGATACAGGCTTTGTTCGCCACAAGGATTTGTCGCGCGCAGCGGGCCATGTCTTGCATTGACCAGCGGGTTGTATTCATTGATGTTGTCAAAGAATATCAGTCCTGGCTCGGCGCTCTTCCACGCACTGAGCGCAATCAGGTCAATGAGCTGCTGAGCATCTATCTGCCTTACAGGGTCGCGAGTGCGCGGGCTTTGCAGCGTGTATTTGTGGTTGCCTTCCTTGTTGACCAGTGCCTGCCAAAAGTCATCCCAGATTCCAACGCTTACGTTAAAGTTTTCAAAGACTCCGGGCTTTGTCTTGGCGGTAACAAACTTTTCGACGTCAGGATGCCAGGCTTCGAGTATTCCCATGTTTGCACCCCTGCGCTTCCCTCCCTGCTTTACTACATCTGTAATAGTGTCAATGATGCGCATGAAAGAGGTCGGGCCGGACGCGACGCCTGATGTTGAAGCAACAATGTCTCCCTCCGGGCGTAGGTCGGAATAGTTGATGCCAACTCCGCCCCCCGACTTGAATATCATGGCTGCGTCGGTCGATGCCTTCATGATGCCTGCCATGTCGTCTGGCATGTCAAGTACAAAGCATGCAGAAAGCTGGCCGAGCCGGGCGCCGGCGTTCATCAGTGTCGGCGTATTTGGAAGGAAATCCCTTGAAACCATGAGGTTGTAGTATTCCCCGACCCTTTGCTCGTAATGGTTCATCTTGCCTTCTGCGATCAGCCTGAGCAGTTCCTTGAAGCCGACTTTCATCTGGCCATGCTGGGCGCAGTGGATATAATGTCGGATTAGCGCTTCAAAGTGGTATTTGTTCAGGTAATAACCGCCGACGTGAAGCTTGCCGCCAAAATCGTCCAGTTTTGTGTAATAATGCTCGGCTTCTTCGATCCTTTGCGTGTGTCCGCCTGCAACGTTGAATATCGCTTGGTCATGCAGTAGATCCGCAACAGCAACAAGCGTGGCTACGCGCTCAAACATCTGCTTGGGCCCTTCAGTTATTTCGTTGTTATCGTCCCGGAGCAAATAGCGCGCAGCAAGCACTCTTAGCGAATTAATGTCAAGTGCCTTGTCTACTTCGTCTAGGTCCTTCTTGTTCAGGATCTTCATCTTTTCGTCGCGGACCTTTCGCCTCTCGTGTCTGTACAGAATGTATGCCTTTGCAGTTTCAGACAGCCCGTCCTCTATGAGTATCGACTCGACCATGTCTTGGACATCTTCGACGCTTGGCACCACCGTCTTTGTAGCGTCAAATGCCTGCGACAAAGTCTTTTGCATGACCCTTGACGCAAGTCTTTCTGCGAGCGGATAATCCGGCTTGCCTGTTGCAACTAGCGCTTTGTATATTGCGTTAGAAATTTTGGACTCTTCGAAACTTACTATACGGCCGTCACGTTTTCTGATCTTGGAAATCAGCGATTCTTTCGAATCATTAAATTCGGTAACTCCCGCCATCCCGCACTATACAGAAAGCTACTTGTACTTATACATTTAATATAATATCTTGGATGCAAATTATTAGTGAAATTATACACAAGAGAAGTATCGAGCATGGCCGCTAAATCACTAATATAATATTTCTATAAAATAAACGTAAATTTTTGTGGAACCGGCACACGCGCTGATCGCCGCGTCTGTCGCATTTCATCATAATTTTGAAAATAAAAGATGATGCGGCGGGAAAAGCAGCTAGGAATATACCTGCAGCTTGTGCGGCGATTTGCAGGCGTCGCATCTGTCCGCTACGGTTCTTGATTTGCGCCCGCAGGTAGTGCAGATGGAAAGCCCGATCCTTGGCCGGAAGAAGGGCAGCTCGGATGCAGCCTCTAGAGCTGTCTTTACCTCCGCTGGCGATAATTCGCTCATGTCTACCGAGGTAGCAAAGCCGCCAACGAGCAGCCTGTCGACGGCAACGCATTCTTGAATTTCTGCCCTATCGGCAAGGATTTTTTTGCCATTTATTGTCATTCCTTGGGAATAGCTGGTAGTATTCTGCGCCTGTAATAGAGAAACTTTGCCGTATTTTTCCGAATCTAGGCTGGCAAAGCGCAATCCGCTGCCGTCTGCAACCATAGAGATTCCTGCGTCTGAGTCTTCTCCCAGCTGCCTGCCGTGCGCAGCAACCACGTCGGCAGAAGTCTTTAGTACCTTTTGCATTATTTCTCCGCCGCTTGGCCCTTCATGTCCGAGTATGTTGTAAACGGATTCTTTAGCTCCAACCAGGTTGATAATAATATTTGAGCCTCCTCTTTGCATCGACAATGAACTGCTTGCAATTGCCGGAGTCAGGCCACGCTTGATATTGTCGATTATGGTCTTTTTGCGCATCGACATTACGGCAAGTGAAGGCTTGATCATCAGCGCCAGCTTTGCGCGGAAATATGTTTCGTCCTTGTTCGATTCGTACGCAAGGCGAGGCAGGTTTATCGAAAGCGAGTGAAGGGCTACAGTCGCGGCCGCAGAGCCTTTGCCTGCAGATTCTGATTTGCGTATGCCGTTGCTTGCCCGCAGTTGCCCGTTGCCTATAGAAATGATGCCGCCACTCCTGATAGCAGCCGAAACGTGGTCAAGGCTTTCCTTTATTGT
>JAKEIF010000228.1 GCA_022545875.1 Nitrososphaera sp. | reverse complement strand
GCTTGTTCGACCATCTCTCCAGGAACTCGCTGCAAGATCGGACTGACTCGATGCGCTCATGTTTGATCAAGCATGATAACACTAATAACACTTCCAAATTCGACTAGATCGGAAATTGGGGCCGGGGTTCGCCGAGCCTGATCGTCCCCCAGAACGGTTTATCTCTAATAATGATTATCTATAGTCCGACTTTGAAATGAAGGTTGAGCAAGGAAAATCTGCGAGCACGCGGGAGAGCAGGCGAAATCGAATCAGGATTCTTGGGCGCTGCACCATTTACCGTCTGATAATCCTTGCCGCAATATTCCTCGCACTCTTTTTCTTTACGGAAACCTTCATGCCCATCTTGATCTCTACCTATTCCGAGTATGCCCTTTACTTTTATCTGCTAGAGATAGGCGTCGCAGGTTTTTTTGTAATCCGGACGATAAGCAAGCTCGTCTATGCACTAACGCGCGACAGTTCGCCAACTCAGGCTCGGTCGGCAAGAAGTATGGTAGTCATTGTAGGCTACCTCATCGTAGTGGCAATTGCGATCTCGGTATTAGCACAAAATCCGACTGTAACAGTCGTGATAGGTACAATCACGGGTCTGGTACTTGGCGTATCCCTTCAGAGCCTCATAGGTAATGCAGTCGCAGGTTTGGTTCTGGCAATGACGAGGCCCTTTCGCATCGGAGACAGAATAACGGTATTTGGCAACACCGGTGACGTCTATGAAGTCGGTTTACTCTACACTACGCTCATAACTCCTGAAGGCAACACCGTCCTGGCACCAAACGCGTCATTGTTAACGACTCCTGTTCTAAGAGAAAAGAGGGGGCCTCGGACAAAAACCGGCGAGGCTGCTTGACAGGGATCCCTAATTAACTTCGAGAATCACTAGGACGTCACTCTGAAGCCTCTTCAGTGCTTTGACTAGTTTTTTTTGATCGTCGAGAATGATATTCATGGACGTTCTTTGCTGGGGAGTTTTGGCCAGCGGCATAATCGAGGCCAAATCCTCCGCCTGTTTCTCGCATTGGTCGAGCTGAGAACCGCAGGTTGATAATATGCATTGTAAGACCTGAGCTCGTAGCTGGTTCTGGTCCTTCAATGTATAACCACCATAATCGCTCCATATCTATTTTCTAAACAGACTCGGGGTGGTCCTGACGGTAATGCCTGGTCAACTCCTCCATAGCTAGGAACGCCGCTCCGCACTCATCGCACGTAAAGTTGTAGCTCGGAGGACTGGACTCTGCTGCCATGCCATTATATGACCATGAAATCTGATAACGGTTTCATCGTCGCGGCAAGATCACATCTGTCATGATCTCCCTCTAAACTACCAGATTGCGACTCCTGTTCCTGCAATCGCCGCAATGCCCGCCCCTGCGAGCAGAGGCCAGTTCGATGGACGCGAAGGTTCTATGAAGGCATCCGGGTTTCTGTCTGAGCATTTCCATCTGCCTCCACCCTGTGCTTGGCGCTTGCGGTATGGTATTCGCCTGATGATTCGGCAACCATTGGTCCTGCGTTATGTCACTAAGCGGAGTAGGCCTCAGCTGGAGTCAGGCTTGTAGAACCCGTGACATATTCTATTTCGGGATCCTCTGCAACAAGGTTGGCAAGCTCTTGTACGTACATCTTGAAGGCCTTGAAACGTACGGTCTTGTTCTCTTCAATTGAGGGAACGCGGTCGTACCTTGAAAAAATCCATTCTTTCTTCTTTTCCAAATCTACCCCCGCAGGGTATACGAGCTTGATGAGTGCGTTTCCCTCCCAGTCGTGGTAAGCGGTCTGAAACCGCAAAATATCCAATAAAAGTTTCTGATCTACCTTTGGGAAGAGAGTTGCCGCTTTATCGAGAAATTGTCTATATTCCTGCGTTAGCTGGTCGCCGTTGTTGGCGCGAGCCTGTCTATCCACATCAATAAATGAGAAATATCTGTATTAACGCTTATTCCGAATAACACGATTGCGATTACTATGGCTCGTTTTTCGCCCTGTATCGCTCATTCAAGTAGAGCATGCCTTTCATTATGTCACGAGCTTGGTCGGCAGATATTTTCACTTTCCTTATGAATTCCTGGCTCATTCCTAGCGACATTAGCCTGGTACCGGCGGGATTCTCAAATTCTATTGTCTTTATCTGCTGCGAAATCTCTGACGCGAGGATCTCCCTGATTTTTCCATAATGGTTTAGAAACTCCTTACCCTTTTCAGTAGTCTTGAACTGGCCTTTGTTGCCTACAATCTCGACAAGACCCTTGCCGACAAGTTCATCGGTATAGGTCTTGAGCATGTCATGACTCAGGTTGCCCCTGTACATGATGTGAGTTCGCTTTGCGTCTCCTGCAAGGCAAACCCCGAGGATATCGCCAATAATTTCTATCTTGCCTCTATTGCCCTTGGCCTGCGATGATTGTCTATTGCTGTTAAGCAGGTTTTCGCTCAATTGTGAAGACTACCTGCCGCGAGTGTCTGCCTTCTTCGCTTTCCCACTACTTTCATCTATTTCTGTCATACTAAACTTTGAATCGGATTTGCTGCCGAGTGATAAATGTTGCCTACCGGACTGATCGGAAGAGTAATTTCCCTGCGAACGGGTGCATTGATCGTTTTCAAGCGTAAAAGGGCAAAGTTCCGCCGCTTCGTAGCAGGAAGGAACAGTGCGAGCGTCGACTGAAAATGAGTATGTCACCAAGCGTGCCAAGTTATCTCTCAATACCATCAATCCCACCATCTCAAGTTCTATTTCCTTTCTCTCAAGTCATATTGGCTAGTGTGTAGCTACGATTACAACACGATAACTAAAGCAGAGATCAAAGAAATTATTCCCGTGACGGTCAACGGAGACCTTGCAGCGATCACTGGCAAGGTCTTGTCTTCGCTTGGAGAGCCTACCATGCAGGCTCTTTTCTGGGAATTAAGCAGCCAAGGAGTGACTACTAACCCAGAAGAGTTTGACATCCGAAAATTCGATGCAGAGATGAAAAAGATCTTTGGCGACGGAGCCAATGTTTTCATGGAGGAAATATACTCGCAATTTAAGGGGCAATTTGAGCAGCGGTACGGTGAACACGGAAACCTCCCGACGAGCGACGAGGAAAATCTCCCCGCAGTCGAGAAAATTCAGCGAATCCTCTCGCTCAAGGTCATGAGTTAGTTGCTCCCCGAGGACAAGAAAAAAGAGAGTGTGCATAATGCTAGCTATGCAAGTAATACGCGGCTACTTCGCAGCCTAGTTTTCCTAATTGCTGCTGTCGCCATCTCATTTGCTCTTATAACGTTGGCGCTTTATGAGGACAAACATTTGCTCCTTGTTTTTACTGACCTTTCGATAAATGCAGCAGCCGCAGCATCCCTGGCCCTGTCCATTGTAATAGTTTACAGACAAAAGTTGAGTGGACTTCATGGGAAAACTTATGCCGCCTTTGCCATGGGGCTTGGGTTATG
>JAKEIF010000227.1 GCA_022545875.1 Nitrososphaera sp. | reverse complement strand
GGCTGAATGAATAGTACCAGGAATTAAAGATGTCCATAAAGCTTGAACCGGCGGCGGTAGCCATGATACGCTGATCCCTAAAGTCGCGGAGGAACTGCACTTGCGGCGCGAGCTCCGAACCATACGCCGCAGTAGCGATAAGGCAACCACTCGGCTGTGGCGGGGCCGACCCTGTCGATTCGTCGTCTTGCGAGATCGGAATGGCCGGCTGTTGTCCCTGATCTATTTCGATTGTCTTGAATATCGCGCTTTCTTCTGGACCCGAATAAATGTAGTTCCAGTACTCCGTGCTATTGACGGTCAAGCTGCTATCACCTGATATCTTGCCATCCGAAGAAACCTGGAAAAATTGTGCAATGGAGGGGTAGTAAGAGGGGGCATTTCAAAGTAAGCGGGCACGCCCCTAGTCATGTTCAGGTCATATGAATAGTCGTAGAGAGAGTACTGCTCTCTGTGGGTAAACTTTACCTCAAAAATTGCGTCACTTTTCGAAGACACGTACGAGCCATTCAGCAGAGGCGGAGGGCTCGACCTGGCAGGCCTTGACGGGGCCTCTGTCGAGCCGGTCGGACCAATAGATTCTCCGACACCGTGGACAAGATCGCGCTTGAGGACGTCGCCAAAGGCGCCATGGCTGACGAAAATCATGTCCAAGTCTTGAGTAGAAATGTCGCCAGAGAATGCAGCATACAGATCAACGAGGTTCATCGGTTTTGCCGAGCGTATGTTGTCCAAGATGTGATGATCAAAAAGTGCGACGTTGTCCCAAGTTGCATTGTATACTTGCGATATCGGCACCCACAGCTCGGTAGGATCATCAACGTGACTGGTCATGTGCGAAATATGGCCTTCCCGGCCGCTGTCATGAAGATCCCACAGCAGTCCTGCGACCGCCCACTCCTCCTGATTCGATCTGTCGAGACTAAAGTATGGCACAATCCTTCCGTCATTGAGTCTGAACATTCGGACAGTGTCGCCCCATACCCTGTAATCTTGCTCCAAGTTTGTTCTGGAGGCCTCCACAGGGTACTCCGGCTGCCCACCCTCTATCTCGCTATAATGTTCTGCCACAAGCATCGCAACGAATTCTGCGAACCCCTCTGCGAGTGAGTCATTCGTACCGTCGTTACCGTAACCGGCGTGCGAAGTTCCTCTGCTAGGGAGGAGATTGGACGAAGGATAGTACATGTCGTTCTGTAGGTAGTGAGCCAATTCATGGTATTCTCGGTTTATCGGAGCATCAAGCTCGAGTTGAGCTTCGGAGCTTGACTTTGTGCAGATGGTGACGGTGCCTCCTACCGCCCTTTCATTTTCGAGATAGGTACCAAGGTGGCCAAAAGGACCTCTAGCTTGGTAACTAAAGAAAGCGCCTTTCTTATCACGCCCGCTACTGTCTTTGCATCCGGAATCATGAGAGTTGTAGATATCGATCATGACAGGGTTTAGGGGATTGCCTAGCGTATCTTGCATGGTTTCAAAGTATTTGATTGCCTTGTAGCTGTTGGTGTAGATCACGCTAGCATCGCGGATCATTATTGGAATGTCGCTGTCCCCCGTATTCCGTGGTTCTTGAGCCATGATCTGACTGTGGCGACCCGAGCTATCAAATCCATATGAAAAATCAACCTGGGCCTCAAATCCCTCCGCCGTCCTTTCCCATTTAATGCAGCTGTTATCGTTATGGTCCACACAGGCTGCCTGGTATATCGGGATGAACCTTCCGCCCACTTGTTGTCCGCTGGTAACGGCAAAATCGCCTTCGCCTCCGTACCAGAGGAGGGAGACTACGACGGCCCGGAGCGGATCAGAGGCGGGGCGTTCGAGCTCAAATTCATACTCTGCTTCTTCTTCTGACGCAGTTGTATTGGCTTCAAAATCAGGCGTTGAACTAGACAGCATTGCTAGCGGGCTGGCGCCTCCGGATATCTTGTCATAATCGCCCACAACCATCTTTGATTCTGAAAGGGGTTTACCGTCGGCGTCCTTTACGGTGCCATAAATTCTGTACTCTATGTCTGGGGGACTAAGTGTTATCGTAAACTTTGAAACGCAGCAGTCAGTCTGGACGCCGATTTCCTCACCATACCAATTTGAATTGTTGCCTTTAAGGACTACCTGAGTTAACAGCGGAACAGGTGCACTCGATCTATCTTCATCAAAAACATAGTCAGGAGGAGAATGGCATGTAACAGAATAGCTTTTTTCAAAGTCTTCAAATTCTGCAAGGCTCCTGCCGGGCATAGCCTGCAACCCTATTGAAAGCTCTCTTACCTCTTCAGACGGCACCTCTCCGACAATCGCTGACATAGCGGCCGGGAAAGCACCGGAGCCTGAATACGGCGGGCATTGCTCAGTTTGAGGATCGCGCCACTGCCAGGTTCCAGTGCCGTTGCCAGCAAGTATGTTGGAGCCCGGCATGGTTGGGTCAGGCCGAAGGATACCGGTGATCGATTGAAGGAAATAAGGATCGCTCTCGCTGCCCCTGTGCTCCCAAGTTACAGTAACTTGCCACGCGGGGCCGGAATCAGTCTGCGCCGACGTGACAGGGTATTGCAGCGAAAATAGAATAACAACGAGCGTGAAAAGTGAGAATTGGAGCCGGTTTGGGACGATTCTCACGAATCTCCGAAAGAGCAGAACTATTTAAGATCGTCGTTTTTTGCGGCAACAAATACCGTGTTCACAATAAGTGATTGTGAAGCCGCATACGGTCGATTAACGCGACAGAGTCTTCGCGCGCATGGCGTTCTACTAATAGAACAAGAAGTTTTTATTTCTGTTTATCCAAGGTCTAAACGTTCCTGAAACTGACCAGCCAGTCAGTTTTTCCTTACTTTGAAAGCGATCACTTACTTACTAAGTGCTAAATTGCTACCATCCTTAAATCACTCGAGCGCGATATCTAGGCGTGGTTAAACAAAAGCTGCGTAACCTCATTACCGACCCCGAGACTGGGGAACTGATTAGCCTAGACAGCGGTCAGGTAGTATCGGAAGGTGCGCTTTCGCTCGAGCCTGAATGGAGGTCCTTTGATTCAGGCGAAGGAAATGATCGCTCACGAGCTGGCGTACCCACATCACTTGCCCGGCATGACATGGGCCTCTCTACTGTGATTGGCAGGACGGACCGTGATGCTGGTGGAAACTCGATTGATTCCAACATGCGGTTTAGAATGGAGCGGTTGAAAAAATGGGACAACCGTAGCCAGAGGCATTCTCCATCAGAGAGAAACCTCCAGCATGCGTTCAGTATGCTTGCAAAGATTAAGGAGAGGATGGGCCTTCCAGATTCGGTTATTGAAAAGGCTGCTTACATTTACAGAAAGGCTCAGGAGAGAAAGCTAATACGAGGACGGACAATTGGCTCAGTCCTTGCTGCATCCATCTATATTGCAAGCAGGCAGATGGGCGTCCTAAGAACGCTGGACGACGTTTCGGCCAGCAGTGACATAAAGCCAAAGGACGTCGGCAGGTCTTACCGCGTCCTTGTGTCAAGCATGGAACTCCAGGTGCCAATGCTAGAACCGACAAAATTCGTAGTCAAGGTCGCAAACAACATCAAGATCAGTGAGCGGACGAAGCGAAAAGCAGTTGCTATAATTCTCGAGGCCCAGCGAAGAGGCATATCGGTAGGCAAGGACCCGATGGGAATTGCCGCCTCAGTGCTCTATCTTGCAGGGCAGGTCACTGGAGAATACAAAACACAGGCCGACGTTGCAGCCGCAGCCGGCGTCACTGAAATCACTGTGCGAAACAGGGCTAGAGAGCTCAAGGCCCGCCTTGGCCGGCTGGTAGAGCCAGCAATCGTGGCTAACTAGAAATCCTTATCTGCATTGGACGCGCTAATTGGTTGCAATGTGCGACTCCATGTACTATGAGTACAAGCAAAGGGCAAAGAACCTGGCTCCAGAAGAACCGGAGATCGAGAAGGTAGAAGAACAGCCGATGGTAATCAAATCCTAATCAGCCCTTTCTCTTTTTTTAGATTTTGACAATGCGTCGGCTTGTTTCATTACCTCCGGATTGCCTCCTTTTCCAAGCTCTGTTACCAAAGCGACAGCAGTGGCAAGACTCACCCTGTGCCCGACGCTGACGTACAGCTTTTT
>JAKEIF010000022.1 GCA_022545875.1 Nitrososphaera sp. | reverse complement strand
TCGCCCCTTAACGATAGAGCTGTTGTGCCGGCGGTCCTTGCCGCCATCGAAGCCGGATACCGGCACATTGACACCGCCTACAGGTACAACAACGAGAAGGGTGTGGGCCAGGGCATCCGGGAGAGCGGCATTCCCCGTGAGGATCTGTTCGTTACCACCAAACTGGATGGCCCTTTCCAGGGCGACGACCGTGCGATCGCCGGCCTGGAAGAATCCCTGCGGCGATTGGGAATGGACTACGTCGACCTGCTCCTGATCCACTGGCCGCTGCCGCAGCGCGACCAATATGTCTCTACCTGGAAAACGTTCGAACAGCTTTTGGCAGAAGGCAAGACGCGCTCGATTGGGTTGTCCAACTTCAAGCCCGCTCACATCGAAAGACTCCTGGCCGAAACCTCCATCCGTCCTGCGGTCAATCAGATCCAGCTGAACCCACGCATTACCCGGCCGGAACAGCGCGCCTACGATACCGAGCAGGGGATTGTCACCGAAGCATGGAGTCCGCTGGGTGCCGGGAATGATCTACTGCAAGAACCCGCACTCGTGACCCTTGCAGAGAAGTATGGAAAGACTCCCGCCCAGGTGGTTCTGCGCTGGCATATCGAGCTTGGCGTCGTAGCCATCCCGAGGTCGGGCAACTCTCGCCGGATCGCCGAGAATATCGATATTTTCGATTTCTCTCTCACCGCGGACGAGGTGGCTGCGATCTCGGCACTCGATACGGGCGAGGAGCCACGTGTCGACTCCGACAGGTCAGGGCATTGAATCCAGCCGGGTTGCAAACAAAAGGGGCGGGCACTGCACGAGAGTGCAATCCGCCCCTACAAAGGTTCCTGATGGCTTTACGTGTGGCATCCCTGACTGCTCGTCTAAAAATAGACTGTGCCCCCTCTTTGTTTCTCTTTCCTCATGTGACAATTACCACAGCGAACTTCACATTTTTCAATCTCCCTTTGGATGGCTTGGAGACGATAACCTTGGTTGACCATTTGTGATATGTTCATCTTTTTAGCGCCGGTTACATGGTCAAAAGTTAAAACATACGGATCAGCTTCACCACAATGAATACAAGGATGATTACTCCAGTAAGTAAACACATAATGTCTAGCTTCTTCCCGTTTGGTTACTTGTCTCTCGGCCTTGTACTTTAGTTCTTTCTCTTTGTTCCTTTGGTAGTAGTCAAGACGTTCTTCAGCCCTACAGGAATTGCAGACAGTATGTTTTTAATCCCTTAATACTCCACGCAAAATTCGGATTCATCTTTTGGTAGACCGCATTTAGTACATACTTTCATTCATACCTCAATTCCGTTCACTATTCCGTCGGTGAATCAAGAACGATCCTGATTTTAGAATCAAGACCGCTTCCGAGGTTATATGTGCAGTGGCCGTTTGGATCACTTGGGGCATTTCCATTCTACCCCTTCGGGTAGTGTCCAGTTTTTGGGGTCCATTACAGTAGGATGGAACACCGGTAGTCCGATGAACTTTATCTCCTCGCAGAAAGATCGGTGCTGCTTCGGTCTCTAAGTTCAGGGGTAGATGATCGACCTTTCAAATAAAGCAGGATGCCGGCAATTCCATTGACTATTGCAAGGACTGTTGCAAGGGCATCATCAAGTTGACCCAGAAGGGGAATAATGTCGGGTATGAAGTCCATTGGGCTCACTACATAAATACCTAAGACCCCCGCGATTGCAAAAAAGAGTGTAGCAAAAGTCTTTCGTAGACGCGAACCAGGCAAAGCGAGCAGGATCAAAACTATAGCTGTTAATGCGGCTCCGACAATTAGGGCAATCTTGGCAAACTCCCAAAACGACTCCATACGGCCTCCTACCTTTAAGTAACGATTAGAAAGAAATCATAACTGCCAAGTAAGAATTAGACAGTTTTGCAAACCAAACTAGCGACCACTGTGGACTGCAACAACATCTGATACAGGCCAAGTTTCTTGAAAATCGCAAAATTTAGCCGAATTTTGATGATTCTCGCTTGTAAAAGGTGTATCACATGTCATTGCAGTTGACAACCACTGGTAGGCTTTTGCATTAAGTTCACTGAGCTGGCTTTGGCTCTTCATTCTCATGCTTGGCATGTATAGCTTAACTCTTAGAAGATATCTCTGCATCAGAAGGTGTTGCTGAAGCATTTTTAGAGATCGTCGACCAATCATATTTGCTGTCATACCATTTCTCGACGAGTTCGGGTGAGTGCCTTTTCACTGTCTCTGGAGTTATTCCCATTATTTGACACGCACGTTCAAAACGCGGGGAGCTTCGCTTGATACTCAGATATTCATCCCGATAAGCAGCCAATTTCTGTACGAGCTTAATGCTTTTTTGAACATTTTTGTCAAGTTTCTTCATGAGATGTCACTTTTCCTCTTCCTTTTACGAACGACCTTGCAACGATTCCAGATCACCTGCTTACTTCATATAAAGCTGTGCAAGCTCAGCAACCTGTTTACTGAAATACCGGTTACCTTGGTGAAGAGTACGGACGGCTGTAGCCAGCTCGTAGCCCATGTCATCTTTCAGGGCGTAACCACTTGCCCCTGCTTCCATAGAGCGCTGTAAATGGTAGGGAGTGCGATGCATCGAAACCATGAGGAAACGAGTATTCGGACACTTCTCGCTTATTTGCTTGGCTG
>JAKEIF010000226.1 GCA_022545875.1 Nitrososphaera sp. | reverse complement strand
AGCATAAGAAAATCTTTCATGGCCGATCCCAGCTATAAGAGAGTCGCAGAAAAGGAAAATGTGGATTGGAAAACCGTCCAGAAATACACAAGTGAGCCTGGACTTCTCGAACAAACAATACAGAGTGGCAGAGAAAGAGGAGCGAGAAATACCTTTCATCATAAACCTCGGGAAAGTGAGTCTTCACAGGCATTCAGGCTGATGAAAAAGCAAACTGACCTGATTGAGATCGCCATCGATCTGGGGTTAGAGGAAAGCAAAGTTATCGACTATCACAGACAGTATGTGAGATTAAAACAGCATAACGACTTGGAGCGGTTGTATGAAAAACTTGGAGGCGATCAACCTCTCGCAGCTTTTACCCAGCTTTTTGAAAGATTAGACAATGCTGGAATGCTCGATCAGGTGCCTGACTTTGTGGAATTGCTCAAGAATGAAAAGGAATTGACTACTATCACCCCTAGGCTGGAGGAAAAAAGGAAGGCACTTGCCGACTTGGAGTCGCGACTGGGGAATGCTAACTCTGAATTGACCAAGACCACAGCCAAATTGAAAGAGACTGAAGCGAGAATAGAAGAGAGACGGCGAAATCTATCTTCATCAGACGATGCGATCGCCCGTTATAAATCCAATGAACGTCATCTCTTGGGACGCATATCCCATATAGAGGAGGCAATCTTTGCCTTGAGGAAAAAACGGCATTACAAGAAACTGCGCTACGCGATTGTTGCAAAGATAATCAATACGTTAGAAAAAAAGGACTCGCTCATTAGTCCCATTGCACGTGCAACGGTGTTTGCTCTGAGATCCTTCCAACAGGATAATAGAAACTTTCTTATTCAATACATAGGTCGGGACGAATTTCTAAATCATAAAGGCCAGAATGAACTTGCCGAACTCAAGGAGAAACTGTATGGGAACGTCAAAGAAGAGCTTGCACACGTGCTAATTCATGACGGCGTATACGATTTTCATGCCAAGTTTGATGATGTGATCAGCGATTTGGAAAGGATGTTACGAAAAGCAGAGTGAGCAGGATGCGTTCATGACCAGAAGGACTTTTGCATGAATCGACCTATGGCTATTAGGTAACTAATCCGCACTCCAATTAACGTATGCGCACGCTGGAACAATGTGCATTATAGCCACCAGATTCGCATTTTGCGAATTGGAGGAAATTGGCATCCATTTTCAAATGAATTCTCACCGACTGCCGAATGGTCCAACTTTTTGCCGGTTAAAGTTATGTAGATTTGCTATAGAAGGAGATTCTTCAGTTCTTGTCCCTTCAAAATGGCTATTCTTAAATACATGCTCTCCTCATTGGGCACAATGAGCAGGCTTTTAATCAGCTTTAGCCCGGCCGTTTCAACTTCAACCGTCACATCGTCCTTCTCTGTGCTGGTTCACTACACAAGGGAAATCCCTTCCGGCGAGGACGGCGAAAACGTCGCCACAGCTCCCCGAGTCACAAGCTTTCCGTTGCCGCAGTCTCTAACCGGAGAGTTTGAAATCACAGATTACTCGGCAAATACTGCAGTTGACATTGAAATTTCAACCGAGCAGGGAAGGCCCATAGTAGCCTCGGAGAATGTCAAGCCTACTGCCCCGTCTGAAACCACGGGCCCCTTTAGAATTGTCCGCCGTATCACTGGCCCGGAAGTGGAGCTCCTTGTGAAGTCAACTGCGACTGTCGAGCCAGCGACAACCCGAGTACTGCTCAGAAACGGCAAGTTTGTAACCATAGCTGGCGCTCTGCCCAACCCAAGAGACTATACCATGCTGGTCAGCGCGGTTGAAAAAACGTTCATTCCTTCCGATCAATTGCAGTCACTATTCGGCATTACCGAATTCGGTACTGTGACAAAAGAAATTCAGGAGCAAGACCGCGCTGCGCTCATGAGCCTGCAGTTGCGCGACGTTACCAAAACACATCTGGAATTGCAGGGCGAATTTGAGTTTTCTACGCCAATTGAAGGAAACGAGTCCGGCTGGGTCTGGCTGCTTGTGAGCAAATCGAAAACCTTCATTGGCATTCAGGAAGAGAAGAACCTGAGGCCAAACCTTCGCTCTGTCACAATCTTTCTCCCCATAACCGAACCAGAAAGCGAACACCCTACAACACCCATGGATGGTTGCGCTTGTGACACAGGAAGACCAATAGACGCCACCGAGTCTGAACTTATCAATAACCCGGAAAAGTTCAGCGACGACCCCGGTTCATTCTGCCGGCCCTTTGTAAATCCAAACCGCATCGTCGGAGAAAAATCATTTTTCACGATACTGCGAGTCACTCAGCCTTCGATCGGCGGAGAATCATCGTACCCAAAGCCTGACCTTCTCTCTCCCTTTCCATTCAGCCCGACGCTGACAGCCGCTGCCTCGACTGAAACTGCAGGGGTGGTCAGGGAAACTACACCGTCCGGGGTTACAGTCATTACGCGAACCGACGTGGCCAGGGCTACCGTAGAGTCGCGGCCAGAAATTGCAGAGATGGCCACAAGCAGGGCATCATCGCTTGCTGACATGGTCGGAATTGCTCTTGATCGCGCAAGCACCCCTGCCATAGCCACAAAGGCTGCGATAGCTCAGCGCAGGCCCTACATTGTTGCCAAATCCCGGGGCAGACAGGAGCTCAGCGGCAAGAATCCGCTGGACTGGGAAGGCGACAGCACAATCTACCAGGCTGAATCTCTTGCATTTGGTCACATACTAGAGTTCCGAGTAAGGTGGAGGTCCAATGGCTATTCTCTTGGGAACATTGCCCATTCCCTAACCCTTGCTCCCCGGCAGACACGCAAAATTGTGACCATTCAATCGAAAATTCTGGATCAGGCGCGCAGGCGCGAACTGGTTCAGAGCACCGATACCGTTGCGCAAGAGACTTCGCGAAACTACTCTTACGTCGATGCAGTCGAGTCGGGGCTCACGGAATGGTCCAAGGGCGGCTCAAAGTCATCTACTACTGGCGCGGCAGGCGGATTTGGCTTTGCCTCAATTGGATTTGTCATAGGGGGAGGCGCGTCCCACGGCTCCAGCCAATCCAGCAGCTGGGCAAATGGCGGAAGAAATGTATCGGCAACAGAAGAGCAGTCGCTGCGAGACGCTATCAGGCAGTACGGAGAATCGCTCCGCAAACTGGAAAGCATGGTAGTGATAGAGCAGAGCCAGGAGGAATTTACGCAGGCAGTGTCTGAAATTGTGCGCAATCCAAACTATTGCCACTCTCTGACCATTGTTTACCATGAAATTCTCCGTCATCTTAGAATTGATACAGAGGTCGTCGGCGCCCGGGAGTGCGTATTTGTGCCGTTTCCAATACTTCCTTTCACCGTCGAGAGAGCCCTGCGATGGAGGGATATCTTGCAGGCAAACCTGCGCAAGCAAGAGTTTCGGTGGGCGCTGCAGTATCTCGACGAAGTGGCAACAAATTTTGTGTCAAGCAACATCCCGCCCGGCCCGCGCCATAACCATCCGGTAAGGCACATGACTGGAACCATCTACCTGCAGCTTGCCGTTGAACGGCCAAAGGACAACAACGATGGCACTTTCAATCACGAAGCATGGAATCCATTTACCAAATACCTGGCCGCGCCCCCAAGAAGCATCTTTGACATACTGCTAAAGTCAGCGGACCGCATGGATGCCGTCTTTCAGAAGGAATTCGCGCCGGCAATAGCTGCAAGGTGGGTAAACACCTTAAAGTTCGAGCCGGACCTGCAGGCCGATTTCACACTGGCTACAAAATACAACTACAACCAGGTCGTTCGGGTTGACTTTACAATACAGTCCACGGGATCGCTGACGCGCTCTGCACTACAGAACATTGTCATCAAGGCAAAGGAAAAACTCCCTGCAGGCTCTGTCGCCAATGTAAAGAGAGTCGAGATACATTATTTCACAGATGCATACGACTACCGCGTAACTAGCTCATCTGTTACCGACGATCTGGTGTCAGTCGAGACGGGAGAACCGGGCGCAGAGCAGGCGCGCGTTTTTCTTCCGTTGACCGCTTGGGAGAAGCAGGACATGCAGCGAGAAATCCGAGAGGCGGTAGCCAGACTAATCACTCACCTCAACGAGCACGTGGAATTGTATACCAAATTGATACTGACGTCGCTTGACCGGGACAAGCTCTGGATGATGCTGGACAGCATCTACGTCAGGGGCAAAGACGACGGCCGTAGCGTTGCATCGGTTGTTGAACGAGAGCCAGTAGGCATACTGGGAAATTCCCTTGTCTATCGCGTTGCTTCGGGCGCGTTCATCGGCATTGACGGGCACAAGGCTCCAGAGGATCTGAAAAAATACTATACCGACTCGGCAGTCAAAGCCGAACCAATACGCGTAAGCCTTCCGACAAGCGGCCTATACGCACAGTCCCTGATGGATGAATGCGAAGCCTGCGAAGAGCACTTTGGTAGCACGGAATGGGTGCTAAACGACAAGGAGCCGGAGCTTGCAGAACTGCTTCCGGAGATGCTGCGAAGCAGGCGAGCGGACACTCCGCCAAACCTCACACCTAGTCAGCTTCCAAACACAATAATCAATCTGCAGAGCCCCGCCAATGTTCCGGCCCCATCTGGCCTTGCGGACATTCTAAACGCGATCCAGAATCCAAATGCCTTTAGAGACATGGCTGGCCTGGCTGGAACTCAATCCAGCGCGGCCGAGGCAATGAAGTCGGCAGCGGGTCTAGCCACATTCTTTGGAGGTCAGGCGGCCGAGTTGCAAAAGGAGGCAATGAGGGTCAAACTTGCAAAGGAAAAGCTTGCAGTCATTGACAAGGAACACAAGAAGGGCAATATCGACGACGCGACGCACAGTAAGGAAATAAGCTCTACGCTGGCCGAGATGCATCCATCCCAGGAAGCGGTTCAGGAACAGGCCGGCAGCTATTCAGATGCGGCCAAGAAAGCCATTGACGATGGCAAGGACGTAATTGCTGAGAAAATTGATGCGATAAAAGGAAAATCGGAAAAGCTCGAAGTCTCCAGTTCCAAAGCGGCAAGTAGGTCCGCATGGCCAAGCCTGGACAGAAAGACTGTCATGGACAGGATTTCGGATCTGATAAAAGATCCGGACCTGTTTGACCAGAGCAACCTGTCCCTATGCGTGCCTGCCATATTCTACCACCATATGTTCCAGCTACAGACTCCAAAAATGTGGCAGTATGTCAATTCACTGTTTGATTTCGGGACCGGATACTTGGGCAAGTTCAAAATCACAGCGGGCGCAACTCTGCGAAACGCCAACTATCAGGACTATTTGAGCAAGCATCCAAACATGCCAAAACAAGGCGACTGGATGCTCATGGCTTCGCTTCGAGACAGTGAAAATGCCTTCTGGGATGTATACGATGGCTCATTTGAAGATAAAGACATGGATACCTACATGGAGGACCTGGTTGACTGGTACGAAAAGACAGGCTTTTACAAGAAAGTAACGTATATCGACATGCACGGCGACAGCGCATCTGTCAAGGAGACCAAAGTGCGCGCCATTCAAAAGACCAATACCAACCATATTGCAATCTGCATCAAGACTCAGTTGCTGCAGCCGTCAGGCAGCTTCCATGCCATTGCTCTTGAAGGGCCGATAACCTTTGACGACGTGAATGGGAACGTTTCATTTGACTACTGGACTTGGGGTAGCAAGCCACAAACGATAACAAAGCCAATCGCGGATGTCATGAACAACTTGGTTTCCTTTGTGATCTCGGAGCGCTAGGATAGCCAAACGTCATAAAACTAGAGGAATGTCAGATCCGTCTGTAAAAAAGATCTGGATCATCAAGCACGGTAACCAGAACCTGTGTGACCCGTGCCATATCGCTAAGCAACCTTCTTGAAGCCAATATGCGCCTAGGGCGAGAAAGTCATTTCTCCGGCCCGCTTGAGGCTTCCCGTGTGGAGCTGAAGGTAGCTGTTTGTGCCTGTTACAGCGTAGATGCTCGTAAAAGTGCCGTCACTGTCGAATGAAACCGGGATGTCAATCGTGGTTCCTAGAGCATCGACGCATGCCAAGCCAAGCATACTTCTCCCATGCTGCCAATTCGGCTAGTCATTGAACATAAGAACATCAGGGATGCGTGCTAATATGCCAGCTTATCCTAGCAAAGGAAACTTTATTAGCTCAATAATGATAATGTGTGCGAGGTTAGGGGGTTATGACAGCACCCAAACTCGCAGACACTATAAGACAGGGGTTATCGAAAAGAGAGAGCCTTCTTCTTACCACGCTAGCCGGCAGGGGCAAGAAGACCTTTACCTTGCAAGATATCGTTGCAAAGCTTGGTTCCTCACACTCTTCTGCCAAAGAGCTTGCAAAATCCCTGGCAAGGAAGAAATGGATAATCAAGATCCGTAGAGGAATCTACCTTATCGGTCCGCTAAGTGCAGGCACTGATTCAAAATACACTGAACACGAGTTCCTGATAGCTTCAAGGCTCATTTCTCCATACTATATCGGATACTGGAGCGCCCTGAATTTTTACAACATGACCGAACAAACCCCTTTGACGGTTTTTGTAGCAACAACGAAGAGACCGGAAGGAAGAAGGTCAAGGATAATTCTCGATACCAACTACAGGTTCATCACAGTCAACAAAAAGAAATTCTTTGGATTTTCTCCGGTCTCGATAGGCATAGATACGGTCAACATCTCGGACAGGGAAAAAACAATCGCCGACGCTCTCGATCATCCCGAATACTGTGGCGGGCTT
>JAKEIF010000225.1 GCA_022545875.1 Nitrososphaera sp. | reverse complement strand
GTTCCGTTCAACCTATCGCTTTCTAGCTTCACAGGGACATATGCAAACTTGGTCCTGCCGTTTTGTTCATAGGTAATCGATGTGGGTCTGCAATCCTGCTCTCCTGCATTGCACAGCGACATTATCTCCTTGGTCCAGTTATACGATACCGATCCGTCGGCTTTCACAAAGTCTGCTACATCTTCATAAACGACCGAAAGGATCTTTATCTTGATATTGTCTGCTTCCTCGTTTTGCGTAACATAGGTAGCTATGTAGGATACGTCCTTTCCTGATATGCTGCCAGCCACAACCTTGTCCTTTCCCATAGAGAGCGAAACGTGGGGAGGGGAGTCGTCCTGATTCAGAGTCTCCCGAGTAGCAGTCAGCACACTTATCCACTTGCCCACTATATACTTGAGATAAGGAGCATTTGCGGGGTATTCTTCGACCTGCATAAAGATTGACAGGCCGTGCGAGTCCTGCCGCGCCTCCCCGCCGACGCTGTATACTACTGCATCGTCGACCCGCGTCATGATTTTTGATCCAATGCCAGCAGCATCCGGGAACTCTCTGTCAATATTCTGCGCAAGGTGGTACAGGTCGAGATGCCCAGTGCTTGATCGACCGCTCTCCCCATAACGCTCGGTCCCCCTGATCATTTTTGTCAGTGCAAGCGTAGTATCGACCGTACCTCCGCGCCTGTCAAGGTAATCCCCTACGGTGCGCACCTGCTCGTAGAGCGCAGGGATCTTTTCCAAGTCTATTACAGACATTGTGAGCAGCGGATCCACCCTGTAATCTTCAAAGTGGTCACTGTTTTCGCGCGCATGAGCGAGGTAGGAATCAGAGATGACCTTTCCCAAGGCCGCTCCGTCCTGCTGTGGGTTTTGGTCAATGGAGGCCAAGATGGCGGCGAAATCCATCCCCCATGCAGGCTCGAGTTCCTCTGAGGCTACCATGTACTTGCCCCTCCCAGTCAGCGCATTGGCAACCTCAATTGAAGCCATAAGGCATGCGTCAAAGCCTATTATCTCAAACTGCTTACCGTGCTGAGCAGTTGGATAGAGACCTTCGCGGAGCTCTGCCAGATCCAAAATGTCTCCATAAATGTCATCGTAGCCAAACCCGATCATGCCTGCTCCATGGTCCCACAAGATTATGGCATATTTATCAGCGGGGTAGTCCTGCATTCCCCAGGACACAAAATCCCTCAATGTAGAGGAGCTCGCCATGTTCTTCTTGCCCAGGTTTTCGACGGTCTTGACATCACCCTTTAGCACATAGTGGCGCTGCACGTGGGTAAAGTCTATGAAACGAAAGTCATCGATGGTCGAGTTTGCAGAGCCACCAGTTTGGACTAGGACATTTACGTTCTCAGTCGAGCCCACAGACATCATTTCCATGATGTCGAGTGTGCCATAGTATCCTGCTGATTCGAGGTCCGACGCTACCATGTAAACCATGAACGTATAGGCAACAGGTTTTGGAGGGCCATCTTCAGGTTCTGAATCAAGTGGGACCTCGAGATCAGGCTCTACCGGCTTAGGAAGCTCAGCGGAGTTCGCTACTACCTTGACCTCGGCTCCCGACACTGCTGAGAGCACTTCTGGTGCTTCTAGCGAGCTTATGACAAACGCCTTTACGTAAAGGTCTCCTGACTCTCGCGGTGTCCAGGAAACGCGAAGGTCCGAGGGCTGGCCGGCGGTCAGTGTGCCTGCAGTCGACATTATGTCCAGCGTAATGCCGCTTCCATCTCTAATCTCAATAATGACGATATAATCCTCGCTTTGCGAACCTTGCAATTGCAAATTCAACATAACTTGCTGACCGGTTATGACCCCGGGTAGCTCCTCGCCAAACGTTGAGCTGAGCGACGGCGATGATATCGACACGCGTAATGCGCCGGCAGTAGCCTGGCTCTGATTCATTGCACCGGCCTGTCCGCCGACGAGTAATAAAGTGAAGAAAAGTAACAGAGGAATGTTCCTCTTGTTCAACGTTCAGGCTTGGACCTGGCAATTATTTAACCATTCTTGGGAAATCACGAGAAGGTTTACTTTGGAGAGATAGCCTGCCTACTCTTGGGGATTCGACTTGGTCTTACTGAGCCTCTCATACTGCAACTTGAACAGGTCGATAAGGGGCATAAAGTCACTATCGCTGCTAATCCAGTAAGACACCCATCCGGAACTTGGCAGTACGTGATGAGGCGACACCCTCCGGCTCTCGACTAGCTGGTTACGTATGCTCGTTGGAAAAGGAAAGTCCGCTAGAGATGAACCATGAATGTGACCCATTTCCCTGCCGTCAACTCGAAACTCGATTCCGCCAAATCTGTGTGGCTGAGATGTCACTCCAGGCCATTTAACCAACGTTGCCTTGACTTTTTCAAACAAGTCGGAGGAAGCACCTCGCAGGTCAGCTGCCATGATAATGCTAGACATGTCAGCCGTATAAAGTATGATAGCAGTTTGCTGCAATTTCAGCGACAATGTTCTTACTTGCCTGACATCTAATGCGGGCAATCTGAGCCGCCCTTGAGATGACCCAGATGTTCCGTGACCTCCATGTTCGCATCGTCTCGGCGAGCTAGCCTTTCTGTCAACCGCAAATGTCAGGTTCGCCAACGAGTTGATCACAGAATTGGAAAAAGTTACGCGCAAAGTTTAGAGCTATACCCTAAGAACTGCTAAAATACTTGGCATCCCGTTACCGATAGAACCGCAGGTCGTCAAATCTTCTCTTGTTCCCGGATATGCTGTTTAATTCGCTATAGTCATCAAGAAGCCGGAACCCTTTTTCTGTCGTCCTGAATTTCTGGTCGGCATGCGAATACTCCAAAAGGCTGCTGTGCATCAATTTATCCGACAGCTCATCGAGCTGGGCCGATGAGAGGTTCGCGCCATTCATTAATTTTGATCTAGTCGCGCCTCCATTTGCAATGTAGAGGATCTCTGCGAAAATATCTATGCGCCCGCGATATTGCATTTGTAATCTGAAAACAATTCGCGCATATAACGCTGTGCAGTTATTTCGCTTACTGAAATGACACGTGCTCGTCCAAATAATGAAACCATGGGCCATCACAAAGATGAACCCAAAGTTCAAAGCCAGGCGGTCAGTCTTCGAAGGACGCTTTCTTTAGCTTTGAACCGCAATTAGGGCAGGAGCCTCCGTTATGTTTCGCACCGCACATGATGCAGACATACCGAATGCCCCGTTGGCCAAACATTGAGCCTTGGCCTGTGCCAAAGAACCCTCCTCCACGCATGCCCATTCTTCTCATCTGTCGCTGTCTCATGAAATAGTTCATGGCCAGGAAAACGCCTATTATCGCAACGAGACTGTACGGGAACGGTAAGAGAAGCGAAAGACCAAAGCTGATCGCGAGAGATATTGCAATCCAGACCATCTGGGTCTTTAGAAATCTCTTTGTATTAGGATCCACCGGGATCTATTGGTTCTTTGTTCTAAAATAGCTTTGGTTCCATATCATCGGGCTACAGATGTATAAAAGCAAGTGTGGCGGCGCCGATTTCCTAGCTCGTCTAGTACTATAGATTGAGTAGTGCTACCACTTCATCTCGTTCGATAAATACAGTAAAGCCGGTGATGGCCCCTGTCGAGTGCATTTTGATAATGATAAACCGAGCCAGATTCTAATAGTTCTAGCGCCATATTCAGAGACTCGGTGGCGTTAGCGAGCACCATGTCTGCCTCGTCCAGCTCGCCTATCTGGTTGTTTGCGTCAACAAAGCTGATGTAGTTCTCGCCCTGTCGGGTAGCTGTTCGGAATCGTTGACTTGAAGTTAAAGGTCCCAGTCATGTCCTCGCCTAGGAAAGAGACAAAGTATCGGTTGTGCATTTCCAAATAGTATCAGCGAAACATTATCGCCTTTCTCCACCGTTAATCTGACTCGGGCTCTAATTCCTCCGGTTTATTCACTGCCGCAGTTTACCTTCTGGTTAATTCCCCTGACACATCAGCCCGCAGAGAAATTCTCCATTATCCTGCCTATGCATTTAGTCGTCTTGTTCAAAAGATCAACTCTTGCAAACTCGTTTGGCGAATGGATGCGGGCAAACATGTACGTGCTTCCGACAGAGATGCATGGAGATTTGAGCACCTTTGCAAACGAATACATCGGCCCGGTCCCGGCGGAAGAGACGCTTATGATCGCCGAGCCAAACGTCACCTTCGCAGCCTGCTCTACCTGTTTCACAAAGGGGTCGCTTATTGAAGTCCTAGCGGCCGCCTCGCCATGGATAAAGACGACTTCAATGTCGTCAAATCCGTGTTCAAAGAGATGAGCCTTCAGGCGCTCAAGCTGCCTTTCGGGGATCATGTCTGGCACAAGCCTAAAGTCAATCTTGACCATAGCCTTTGAGGGAAGGACTGTCTTGGCACCTTCGCCAATATACCCAGAATTCAGGCCCGCAATGTTGCATGTCGGCATACCAACCAGAGCCTTCTTGACGTCCCTTCCCTCTGCGCCGGCTACGAACCTGGTAATGCCGTATTCTTCTTTGAACTCTGCTTCGTCAAAAGGCTCTTGGGCAATAACATCTAATTCCTGGCTTGTGAAATCTCGGACTTCCTTGTACCAGTCTTTTATCAGGATCTTGCCATTTGAATCCCGCATGCTGGCAAGCGCAGAGACTAGCCGCCACGCAGGGTTTTCTATCAATACGGCGAGGCTCGAGTGTGCGTCGCGTGACGGGCCGGTTGCGGCAAGCTCCACGTAGAGCAATCCTTTCATCCCCAGGCTGATAATCGGCCTGTCCTTTGCGTCGACATATCCGAATTCCCATATCACTCCGTCACAGGCAAGCCTCTCATGGTATTTTTGGAGGTACTGTTCTACATGCACGCTTCCAATCTCCTCTTCGCCTTCGACAATGAACTTTACGTTGCATGGTACATCGCCTGTTTTCTTTAGATAATATTCGACTGCTTTGATGCGAGTTATCAGCTCGCCTTTGTCGTCCGCGGACCCTCTTCCATAAACATAGTTACCTTCAAGCTTGCCGCTAAATGGCTCTGCATTCCAAAGTTCTACAGGCTCGGCCGGCTGTACGTCATAATGGTTGTAAAATAGCAGAGTCTTGCCTGGGTTTGATTTTGATTTCAACTCTCCGCAGACAATTGGCGGAATGGATTTGTCATCGAGATAGAGAACATCTGAACTAATTCCGGCTTTTTTCATAATGGAAGATACAAGGTTAGCGCATTCGACGAGACCCTGCTTTTTTGCAGAAACGCTTGGCTGCCTTATCAGAGTCTGGAGGTCTGCTACCATGGCGTCCATTTCTGAATCGACTAGCTGGTCAATGGAGCTCAACAGGTGCTAGCGACTGGCAATCGAAAATAAAGGTTGCGAACAGGGATTCATCAGTCTTGTAGTTCCTTGACTTTCACCGACATCTGGGTGCTCCCTGCCTTCTTGCCATCAGCGTCGGTAACTGTCAGGTCAAAGCGATATTGTCCGGGCGACTCAAAAGTTCGGGTCGCATTCTGTTCAGTCAGTACAACGCCGTCATCGAACCGCCATTCAAAAGCGTACGGCTGCTTGCCCCCCTTGGCATCGGAAACGAAAAAGGCTGACTGGCCCACTTCAACTTCGGATTTGTAATGCGCCCCGGTCCTGAGGCTTGTCTGGTACGTTTTCAGATACTCAGGATCAAGAAACGGGTTATCACCATCCTCAACCACACGGGCAAAGACCTGGCCCCCTGTCTGGCTGCCCACTATAGCAAGGGCAATTACTATGCCGACAGCGATGCCCACGCCAACAAACACCGCCGCTAGCTTTGTGCCTTTAAGGGCTTTCATCGCTAGATATACGGGCGATTTTCGTCTATACAAATCTATTGATAGACAAGAGATCGATTCGACATGCCATTGCGATGAGATTACTTTATAACCGTCTTGGGATGCCTTTCACCCCGTATGTCTAACTCGATCTTCTTTTCTCCACAATCAATCGCGGTTATCGGTGCGTCGGAAAAGCCTGGTGTGGGCAAGACCATCTTTACCAATATTGCAAGGCACTTCAAGGGCAAGATCTACCCGGTGACCCCGTCAAACCCAACCGTGGGAGGCCTGGTCGCATACAAGAGCGTTGTAGACATACCTGAAAGCGTTGACCTGGCGGTGGTGGCCGCTCCAAGCAGGTTTACTCCGGCGGTAATGGAAGAAGTGGGCAAGAAGGGAATCAAGGGAGCCATAATTGTATCGGCAGGCTTTAAGGAAGTAGACGAGGAAGGCGCAAAGCTGGAGAGAGAAGTTGGCGAAATAGCGCGAAAATACGGCATCAGGGTAATTGGTCCGAATTGCCTCGGGATAATGAGCCTTTCAAAAGCCAACATGATGAATTCGACTTTTTTGAAAATTACCCCCAAGCACGGCGGCATTGCTCTTGTTTCACAAAGCGGCGCAATATGTGCAGCGACAGTTGAAGACGCCGAGGCTCAAAACATAGGTTTTTCCAAAGTAATCAGCATGGGAAACAAAGTCGACATGGACGAAAGCGACGTACTGGAACTCTTGGCAGAAGACGAAGACACCAAAGTCATTGTCATGTACCTCGAGGACATCAGGAGCGCAAGGAGGTTTATGGACATTGCAAGAAAGATAACGACAGAGAAGAAAAAGCCCATAATTGTGCTAAAGTCGGGCAGGACCGCGGAAGGCGCCAAGGCGGCTGCTTCTCATACAGGAGCTCTTGGCGGGTCTGACGCGAACTATGAAGCAGCATTTGCACAATGTGGCGTCATACGTGTTGACACGATGGGGGAACTTTTTGATCTTGCCACTGCATTTTCAAAGCAGCCGCTTCCAAACGGAGGTGTTGTAATCGTTTCAAATGCAGGAGGTCCTGCAATAATTTCGACTGACTCTTGTTCCCGCTATGGATTAAAGATGGCGGACATTTCGTCCATACGTGATTCGATCGCCAAGGTAATACCTGCATATGGCTCGCCTCGAAATCCGGTAGACATTGTCGGGGATGCGGATTTTCTGCGCTTTGAAAAGGTGTTGCTGCAAGTGCTCGCTCATCCGGAGGTCGGGTCGGTAGTCACAATGTGCACCCCCTCCGCCACGCTGAATTATGACGACTTGGCAAGGGTATTGGTAAAAATGTC
>JAKEIF010000224.1 GCA_022545875.1 Nitrososphaera sp. | reverse complement strand
TCGTCGACCATTATTCCTGCATAGAGAAATCCGGTAAATGGCGTACCCCGCTTGCTCATTGTCCTTATTGCGGGCCTCATGACTCGGCGAATAATTTGATCATAAAGTTCATTGTCAATTACAGGCGCAGGGGAGTACGCCCCCATGCCGCCGGTATTCGGACCTCTGTCTCCGTCGAAAACTCGCTTGTGGTCCTGGCTCGACGCTAGGGGAATGATCGTCGTGCCGTCGCACATGGCGATGAATGAAGCTTCTTCGCCTGCGACCCTTTCTTCAATCACCAATTTGTCCCCCGCCGATCCGAATTCTCTTTTGACCATCATAGCGTCCACTGCCGCAGCCGCTTCTCCTGCATTGTCGCAAACAATAACACCTTTGCCTGCGGCAAGTCCATCCGCTTTGATAACGAGGCGGGTATCTTGGTTTCTGATGTAGTCCTTGGCATCGTCTGGATCTGTGAATATTCCGAACTTGGCAGTAGGTATTTCCGCCTCGGTCATGAATTCCTTTGCAAAGGCTTTGCTAGCCTCGATTTTTGCAGCGGCGGCCGTAGGTCCGAATATCCGCAACCCTTCCTTCAAGAAAGCATCAACTATTCCAAGTGAAAGGGGCTCTTCTGGCCCGACAACGGTAATCAGGTTTTTCCGATCACGTGCAAAAGAAAGCAGGCCTGCAACATCGTTTTGCTTGATATCCAGGTTCCCTGAAGTTCCTCCATTTCCAGGCGCGAAATATACTTTGCTCACATCGGAGCTTTGCGATATCTTCCATCCCAGCGCATGCTCTCTTCCGCCGGACCCTACAATCAAAACATCGCTCTTTTTAGCCGCGGACACGTCGATTTGAAAACAGGCGGATAATTAATTGTTTAATCAAGCTTCGGTTACTTTTTTCGTTTCTCCTTTTAAGCTATATGCGTGTCTAGTGTGACATGGATCCAGAGCAGGCTGCTGAGGCCGGTCGTGGGCGCAGAGGTCTGGCGTCAGCCAGCGAAGAGACAAGACAGCGAGTAGCAAGAAAGGGAGGAGTCGCTCCACACCAAAAGAGAGGCTTGGCAGCTGCAAATCCTGAGACTAGGCTTAGAGTCGCCAAGGCCGGAGGCGAAGCCAGAGCTCAGGACAGGGAAGGGTTAAGTCAGGCCGGCAGACGGGGTGGCGAGGTCGTAAAGGAACGCTACGGCACTGAATTTTACCGTGAAATTGGAGAGAAGGGCGGAGGCGCGGTCAAAGAGCGCTACGGCGCAGAATTCTACAGCGAAATAGGCAAACGTGGCTGTGAAATGGTCAAGCAAGAGCGTGGAAGTGAATACTATAGCACAATTGGAAGAAAAGGTGGCGAAGCAAGGGCCGCCGAACCGGTGGAAGCATCAACCCTTCCGGAAGGCTCAAGCGACGACACTGCTGCAAATGCGCAGGTTTCAACGACGGCATAGCAATGCCGACTGGTCGTCAACTATTGCCTGTAGCATCTGTACATATTCGCCATCGTCAAATTCAGTTGTGACAAAACGCGAATCCTTGGCAGCCAATCTAATGCTCTTCAAATGATAGCACTCAGAACCGCCTGACAAGGATTTGAAGTAAAAGTCCTTACAGGTGCAGAATCCGAGATCCGGGTCTGACCAATGTTCGTTGTCTCTGCCCACAACGATCCACAGGACCTTTCCGCTTGGGCTAAAGATCAACTTCTTGACGCTTCCAAGTGTGATTGCTTTGTCTATCCTGGAATCTGACATTCTGCGTCTGGTTTATTTGCAAGATTGGCATATTTAAAACACCGTGAAAGTCCGGCCGCTGCATCCACACGCAGCTCTGCTTTTGCAGGATGACAAAGAGAAAAAATACATCGCAGTTTCTGATCTGCATCTTGGCTTTGAAGCAGAGCT
>JAKEIF010000223.1 GCA_022545875.1 Nitrososphaera sp. | reverse complement strand
TTTGACAGGTTCGTCGGCGAATCGGCAAAGCTGGGCTTTGATATTATAGAAATTGGAGAAAACAGCACGGACTTGGCATTTGAACAAAAGAAAAAGATTACCGATTCCATCTTGGCAAAGAATCTGGATTTTCAGTGGAAAGTCGGCAAAAAGGATCCACGGCACCAGCTCTCGCTTGACGACACTCTCTTGAAAATCGAGGAAGGAGTCAAGCTGGGCTCTGACAAGATAATACTTGAAGCCAACGAAGGCTTTCATGTCGGAATTTATGACGAAAAGGCAGCAGTCAGATGGAACTTTGTAGGTGCCCTCACCGCAAAATTTCCCCCAAACACTTTCATCTTTGAGGCACCATTTGAATCACAGCAGTCATCACTTATTGCAGAATTTGGCCAGCGCGTCAATCTTGCTGAAGTAAGGCTCGAGGCAGTATCATCAGTGGAATCTCAGCGCAGAGGATTCCCAACAAAGGCTGCATTTAGCGTGGCCCATCTCCGCAAAAGTCCCGAAGGCAGCCCCGCGGCAAAGTTTGTCTATTTCGTCATTCGGTCAAAGCACCCGATAGATCAAGTAGAACTTATGAACCTGACAAATTTGCCAAGAAGGACTGTCCAGAGCGCCGTAGACGAACTAAAGACCCAGGGCATGATACTCGAGCGAAGCAGCCTTGAAGATGCGCGAAAAAAGGTCTACAGCCCTGTCCAGTTTGAATGGCTGTAACCGATATTACATTTTCCAGCTAGCAGCTCATTTGATTACCCTCTTTTAGGTATTCCGACCTCACCAGTGCGGTTCCCGGCTCTATGCACGACCGCTGGAGCTTTATTCTATGGCGGGAATGCAGATTCCTTTTTAGATTAAACAATGGGCAAATGCCAATGAGGTTTTGTAGATGGCTTTCCTTGCATTTCAGAGTGATGATAATCCCTATTTTAGCTCTGTCTCTTTGCTCTTCAGCATTTGCATCATCAGTTTCTCCGGACAGCACGGTAGCTGCATCGGATTCGCGAGTCCTCGGCAGCGATGCCGCAATGCAGGGCAAGTTAGAGATCGATTCAATGTTTCAACCAGTCCCCTCTTCGCTCGAAAATTTCGATCTGTCCGCGTCAGGCATGGCTCTGGCAAAACGGGAAGGCAGAGATGGACCGTTCACGGACGCCGTATTGAAACTCCAAGGTTCAGTCATGCAAGATGAAGGAACTTACTTGCGATTTCATGCCACGGGGACAGTAGAGGTAGACGGAGACCAAACGTATAACGTTCTGGACGCAGAGGGAACAGTCATCTTTTTCAAGCACCCAAGGGGGGACTCTATTGTTGGCCTGTTGCATATTGCCGGCAAACATGTACTTGACGGAGAAGGAAATGACGTTGAAAAATTTAGGCTGAGGGCGCATGTGATGGATCACTCTGACGATGATACTTGGCGAGTAACTGTGTCTCCCGCCGGGAAGCTAGGCGATAATATCATGCTTGTCAACATGGATGGGACGATCAAAGGTATACTGAACTAGGCGTCACTGATCATGATGTCTTATGCGTTCACCCAATTGAGGTATAATGCCTTGTCTACAGCAATACCTTAAATCTGGAGAAGGGCGTTACCCATGCCATTGCTAGAGCAGCTGCTACTCCAGCTAGGCGGAGAACTCGTGGGTGTCATGCTCGCGGTCCTCATCGGACTCTTAGTATTATGGGTCTTGGTGTCAATACCCGTCTGGATAGCGGCAAAGATCCTTACACTGGGTAAGGCAAAATTTACAAGGGCCATGCTCGTCACCGCAGTCGGGCCAATCATCTACGCGATTGTGTTTCTCGTTTCGGTGACGGTTCTTTCGGCGGCGTTTGGAGACGGCCCCTGGCTGGTCGCCCTTGCATTTGTCATAGCGTTCGTTGCATGGATCGGAGTGTTCAAGAAGGGCTTTAAAACAGGATGGCTTAGGGCGCTGGGTATTGCCATACTGGCGACACTCGTCTTTGCAGTCTTGGGGATAATTGTCACGCTGATTATACAGGCAATTGTTCCTGGAACGCCGCCGATAACCCCGTTCCCACTGCAGCAAGCATGAGCGTCCCTACTTTGCAATGTTGTATTGGCGTTCTGCCCACTCGACTAGCGACAGCAGGTCCTTGGCAGAGTAGTCATAGGCTTCTTCTGCAGCCTGCTGAAGCTCAGGCGTTGCAGATATAGCGATCTTGAGTTCGCCCTTTAGCCTCCCCTTCAGTGACCTTGATGCAGATGATAGGAACCGCAGCGACCCTTCGCCGGAAGAGAATATGCAGATGACCATAAGCCCTCGTTTGGTGCTCCACACACGCGATACGTATCGCTGAAAATCGATATCGAAAAAGGGATCAATATCTTCCTCGACATTGCCAACATACGTTGCGTTCCACCCTTGGATTTGGAAAGCCACGGCGGCGCTTTTGGCCTGCAAGACCCTGTCTTCAGACCCTGCAACAAAAAGCGCGTTCGCATTTGATTTTTGCTCGACTGCGCGGACATTAAACTTGGCGATGTTTACCAGTTCGATCATGATGGTTTGCAGAAAGGCCCTTTCGGTCTTGCCCAGCCTCCCCCTGCTGTAAAGCTCTGAAATCGTGTTAGCCGCCGGGATAATGATGTCAGTTAGGATCCGCACCTGGTCAACGTTTGAATTGAGGACGCTTAGCAGGATCTTGCGCGCAGTCTCTTCTTCACCTGCCAGGATCGCGGTTATCAAGCGCTGCTGGACCTGCACATAATTGATTGGAAACTCGATATCTGCCACGCCACTTTCCAGAACCCATACGTTGACTGGGCCGATCTTTTTCTTTTTGATAAGGCCCATCGCGTTCATCACGTCCAGATATTTTGTAATCGTCATCCTGTTGAGACCAGTCTTATCGGCAAGCTCTATTCCCGAAAGTCCTGTTCCCCCGGCGCCCTGCAATGCGTCAACGATCTTTCGCTTTACCTCGTCCAAGGTGTAGCGCCGGTACATGCAGTAATTCGATGCCTTGGAAGATAAAACCCTTCTTGCTGTACTATTCTAGGGCTACCGCTCAAGTCTTGACAATTGGAATTTGTCTCTGGGCTTTTTTCAATAACTGCAAGCTTACTCTATCGTAATCTTGGATGCCATGTACGGATGGACTTGGCAAAAGTACGCATGTTCTCCCGTCCCGATATCCGCTGCTGCAATGCTGAACTTTTGTCCCTTGTTAAGAAAACCGGTGTCAAAGAGCTTGCCTGACTCCGCGTCGCTTGGGCTGCTGCCGCTCGTAGCGGTATGAAGTATCTCGTCATCGTTTATCCATGTGACCAGCGCGTCGGAACTTGCCGTCGCAGCATCAGGCTCATAGTCCGGGCTTCCCTGTGTAGAGGACCCTTCAAGGATGTTGATAGTCACGACGTTTGTGAACTTGCTCTCGTCGACGGTTTTGTTTCCGCCAGCATTGGTCTGGTTCGCAGATGATTCAGAAATTGGCTTCCAGTACGGTGACTCCACGATCCCTTCCTCCGGAATAGCAGCAGTAAATGATCCGTACGTCAAATATCCAGTGATTCCGCCCAAGACAAGTATGACAGGAAAAGCGATTATTCCGGGTCTTGCCATGACCAATACCGGCTACTGCTTTACCCTTATTAATTCCTTAACCATCAATGCCTATATTTTGGATTGATCTGGTAAATGCATGGGCCAAAGGACTGTCGCATGCAAGAAATGCTCAAGGCGATTTCTTGCGCCTGCAGTCGATACTGGCAGGCAGGAGATTTCGCCGGAAATTGACGAGAATGCTTCCTTTGCATTGATTTGTCCATTTTGCATGACTCATGCTGTTTACACCGGCAAGGACTTGCAATAACTTTTATTCCACCCCTCCGCTAAGTTCGGAAAGAGCGAATTGGGAAACGAAATCAACTGTGTTCTTTGTAGCGCGGCTCTTACTTCGTTCAAGTACCGTCCGATGCCTCAGTGGAACATTAGTGGCCTACTTTGCGGCCAATGCTATGACAAGAGGCTGCTTGAACACTACATCCAGCCGGAAAGGCGCGCAATTACAAAGAAGTAAAGACTAAATACTAACTTTAACTTCCATCAGCCATATGCCAACCGCATACATTCTGGTGAACTGTACCCTTGGCTCTGAAGAAAAGATCATTAACGAAATTGCAAAGCTGACTGACGTCAAGGAGGTGCGCGGCACCTATGGCGTTCACGACATCTTTGTAAAGGTAAGGTCAGAGAACACCGAGGCGATGAATCACACAATCACCAACAAGATACGTAAAGTCCCTGGGATAACATCAACAGTTACCCTTGTAGTCATTGAAGAACAAGGCGGCAAAGGCTAACCTTTCTCTGCAAGCTCGCTCTTTTTCTTGTCTTCCGCCCTTATTCTCTTTATTTCGTAGATAATTAGAGCGCTCGAGCCGATCACTGTTATCCATCCTATTGCGCCGACGACAAAAAAAGTCCAGTAGTCTGGGATGAGAAGCGCAAGGCCTGCTACTGCCGCGCCGACGAACCACATTATGACAAGTATGTGGAGTTGCAAATCCTAGCCCCTCATGTCCTCGTCAAAGCCGGAGAACTTGTCAAGTGTCTTGCCGCACCGGGAGCAGTTACTAAATTCTACAAAAACAAAGTCGTCGTATTTCCGGTAGGCAAATGACTGTTTGTGTGTGCAAAACGCCTGGCGCAGCGCCTGGAACATCATTATTGATTGAATAATGTCCGGGTTCATTACCGTTTCGTTACTTTGGTTGATATAGAAGCAGTTCTTTGAAGATTACAGGGGCCCGTAGCGTAGTCAGGATATCGCGGCGGTCTTCGGAACCGCAGGCCAAGGGATCGAAGCCCTTCGGGCCCGCTACCTTTTGCATCCTGTAGATTGTAGAATTTCGTGCATTATTATCCTCAGGAGAGAATCACAGGCTCTAAATCTTGAAAAGTGCCTTTGCATTTCTGAACATAAGGAGTTCCCTTGAATGCGAAGTAAGTTCTAGTTTGGCCACGAAATTAAGATATGATTCCATGTTTGAAATCGGCCAGTCGGTTCCGTACAAAAGATATTTTGGCTCTCCCGCATAGTTCAAAAATTCAGCTACTTTGTCTACCATAAATTCCTCGTAATAGTGTGTAAAGTCGCCAAGCACGAGGCCTGAGATGTCTGCGTATGCGTTCTTGTTCTTGTAAATGACCTCCTCACAGTCTTGAATCCAAGGGTTTCCAAGATGGCATATTACTATTTTTAACT
>JAKEIF010000021.1 GCA_022545875.1 Nitrososphaera sp. | reverse complement strand
TCAGATGAGCGGCTTTGACCCACTCTACAAGGTTCATCCCGCACTTGGGACTCGGGCCATATCTCAGAAGGTCTATGACCTGATAATCAAGAGATTTCCGCTTGTCACTGAGGGAATTGCGCGCATTGAGGCTGCTTCGGGTTTGAGGTACCCGTACTTTTATGTTGAACCGAGCCTTGTCGTTTCTACGTCAGCCGCGGAATACACCCACATGGGGATTTTTTTTGCTAGGACGATTCCAATAGTGGGCGATGACAAACTTTTGCGGGTCGTAGTTCAGATAACTGCTCCCCTAATAGCATATGGACTAAAAGGCACTATCCATGCGATATTGGCGCATGAATTCATGCATTATCTAGAACTGGTGGGCAGGATAACCAAGATGCGCGTGATCTCCGATGAGATATCCGGGACGCTCTTTGAAGGAAGGTATGCTGACGCAGGGAAGTTGCTTGAAGAGAGGGCAGTATTCAAGTCCGATCCGACCCTGATAAAGCACATCACCACCCGGTTCCCCGAAGGTTTCAGGGACTTCAAGCTAGAAGACAAAGTCATCAAACTCTGGATGGACAAGGGTCTTGCCACTACAAACGTGCCCATAGATGCAAATATAATCAAGATCCCGATTGAAGCAATGGCAAGCCTTCAGGTTGACCCTGCGGTTAAAGAGAAGATAGCCGAGTTTGAAGGCATGAAGTTAAGGAAGAACAAGTTTTCTGGCTATGTTTAGCCTAACAGAGAGCGAACTGGAAGCCGCGAAAAAATGCGTTGCCAAAGTCTCGAATAGATACAAAGTTGTGGCGGCATGTGTTTACGGATCAAAAGCAGCCGGATATGCCCGGCCGAACAGCGACATCGATCTGTTGGTAGCGCTTGAAGGATATCCGTTTGCGATAAAGTACGCCTACATGAAGGAGGGGACGAGCGACATTTCCCTGCTTATCGTAAGCAAGAACTCGCTAGAGGCTGACGCGCGTAGAGCATCGCTAGGCGAATTCGCTATCGGGCGACTCCTCCATGTCTACGAGCCAATCATCAATGGTGAATTCTTGCATTCAATAGAGCGCGCATACAAAAAGCGGGTGATTCTGGAAGAGCTTCAGGACATGGTAGATTCAACGAGCCTGCTTGCCACCGAGATCCTTTTTCCGTTAGAGTATGTTGTCTTTTCAAGAATAAAGAAAAGGATATCGCGATATCCGAACGCTACCTACAGCTACTACAGGACGTATGCTCGCAGTCCAAGTTCAGCAATGAACTTGCACGCCGCTCTTCGTGCTTATCGTGACGCTCTTGATGATATACTACTTGTGGATTCAGAACTTTTCTCACGTCGAGATACTTTGCTTCAAATATCAGACAAGGCCATTTTCATCGATAAGGGCAAAGTTCGGCTCAAACTTGCGAGCAGGCTCCAGCAGGTGAGCGCATACATTGTCCACACCTATGCCGGCAGAGAGGTGATGCATCTGATGGTAAAGGAGGCCGAATCAAAAATCAAGCGCAGGGTGAATGAACCGGTACATTTGCCCGACAACATGGCTGTCCCACGAAAAACATATTGGCGGCTCGAGGAGGGGGAGCTTTTCATAGACAGCGACGACTGGCTCGATGAACTGGCAACAAGGCGGGGTCTCGGAAGATTTAGCATCTCCCACAAGAGGCGCCTGGGGAACATGAACAGTAGGACAATGCTGTATGTCCTGAGGCACAGCGGAGGCGACTACAAAGTGGTCGTCAAGGGACTGGCGAAGACAAAATCAATGAAATGGGCTGCACTTAGCTTGTGGACTTCGCCGGTAAAGCGCTTCAAGGTCGGACCTCTTTTCCGTTTAGCAACGGAATACAAGGGGATTAGATTCCTCCGCAGCCTTGGAATAGCGACTCCGAAGATTGAGGCGATCGTGCTTGACGAAAAATTGCTGGTTACGAGCTTTATAGAAGGAAAAACGATGGCAGACGTCATCAAAAATAGTCGCAGCGGCGGGGGCGAACTCGACCTCCTAAGAACCGCGGGTAGCCAGATCGCAAAAATTCACAATGCAGGTGCAAGCTTTGGCAACATAAAACCAAAGAACATCATTGTTAATGGGACGCGTCTGTTTTTCACCGATACAGAACAGTTTCTTTTTAGCTCAAAAGATCAGGTATGGGATCTTGCACAGTTTATTTGCTGGGATCTAAAAGGAACGAGGAACATCGAGTCCGCGAGAACCGTAGTCACACAATTCCTTCAAGGCTATTCTGAAAACTCCAACGAGCCTGAAAATATTGCACAGTTGGCAAAAAGCAGACGGTACATCGAATCTTTTTTCCCTCTGCTATCGCCACCGATTGCGCAGGCGATCAAGGACGAAGCTCGTCGGATCGCAGGCTAGCGCTACTTTTTGGCTTTCTTGGCCTGTTCCTTGTGGGTAAATTCAGTAAAGCCACATTTGCCACAGGTGAGCCGATCCTTATGCTCGGCCATGAACGTTCCCTTGCCGCATCTAGGGCAGTCTCGCTTGGCGCGAGTAACCTTGTCCCCTTGTACTTTATAGAATTTATACACGGCTACTTTGCCCTTGGCTTCTTTCTTGTCAGCCATTGCTATTACCTCTTGGCCCCTGACGCTCCGCCCTTGGAAGCTGCTGCTTCCTGCTTGGCCTTGAGCTTTGCAGCCTTTTCGTCGTCAAGGATTTTTTTTCTTTCTTCCTTTGGCAGGGTCCGTAGCATCCTGTACCGAGGAAGATGCTTTGCAGCAATTTTCTCGTCGTCATATACGTAGAATAAGGCGTGAACGTCGGTCATCCCAGTTTCGCAAACCAGGTTAATCGGGATAACTTGTTTCTTGTCCACAGAGAGCTGTCCCGCCATCTTTTCTACAGCTTCTGTTCTTTTTATCTTGCCCGCAGCTCCTCTGAACAATGCCTTTACTTCACGCCTATTCAGCAAGGAATTCTTACGGTCTTCCAATGTCACGACTTCTTGATCAGACAAAGCAGCACAAAATGCCCTCTAGAGCGAATATAAGTATTTGCCCGACCTCGCAAGGAAAATCAAATATACCTAGCTTTATGAAAGATGTTGGATGAAATCATTTTTCCAAGAATTTTGCGACAAGATAGTTACACTTGACCCAACAATTAGGTTCGCAGGAATTGCCGACGAGGATGGACACCTCGTTGCCACTGCGGATAGAAAGGGTCTCAAGCCGATCATGAGCCAGGAGGAAAGGGCTCAGTATGCGATCACTGCAGCTACACGCCAATTCACCCGCCTTCGCTGGGAATACCTTTTGGGCAAGGTAAATTATGCAATGTCTCACTATGCCAAGATAATCCGAGCAACTATCCCTATCGCAGACGAAAACAGCAGACTGTATTACGTACTTTTGCTGTCATTTGATGTTGACAAGGGCGACGTACACAAGATTATCATGAATAAGGTTATCCCGCTTGTGCGCAAGAATACTGGCAAGTTCCTAAAGGACAGGCCGGTCAACCGGTCTTAAGCGGCACCTTTGGAAAAATTACTTTGATCGGATGTCTGAATGCAGGATGAACCATCACAAGTTCTCCCTTGTTCAGCCGGACTATGTTCATTTTTGTGCTATCGTCCAACATGCTATACGGACTCGTTGAGACTTCTGATGCGCCGAGCTTGGCAATGACGTGCATGCCTACGTTTTCAT
>JAKEIF010000222.1 GCA_022545875.1 Nitrososphaera sp. | reverse complement strand
CCTTGTTCGTGAACAGGAACAGGGGTTACATCCAGTCGGGAGCAGGTATAGTCATGGACTCGGAGCCTGCTAATGAGTGGTCTGAGACTGAGCACAAGGCGAACGCCATGATAACGGCTCTGAAGAGAGCCGCTTCTCCTTAACTTTCACTCAATCCGCTGTCCATTTTATCGTCTTTTTACCTGCATTCTGAACGTGTAGAGGCCTTGATTTTCATGGCGCGGCTGATATTGATCTCTAAAAATTACATTCATAGTATTAATGGCATATCCACATTAACATAATGAATATTCTAGTTTGGCTTCAATGTAAATCACTATGCACTCATAGACTATAATATGCACTGACTTTGGTGATAATGGTATGTTATCGGTTAGTTGGCGGCTTTGCGTATAGGTTTGATTCATTTGTATGATATTCGACAGCCAGTCCCGCGTCTTTTTGTCTTCCCGTGAGTATGCCGACAACAACGTCATCACGCTTGATTATGCCATCACTCCGCAATTTCTTGACTCCTGCTGGGACCGCACCTGAGGCCATTTCGCAGTCAAAACCGTTAAGGCCGACTATGGACATACCGTCAGCCATTTCTTTGTCGCTTACCTGAACTACAACTCCGTTGGTGAAGTTAAGAGCGCGTAGGGCCTTGACTATATTTGCGGGTCTTCCGATCTGGATTGCAGTTGCATGAGTCTTCGGTCGAATTCCCTTCTCATCCAGGTGAGCGTAATATCGCTCAATCATCCCAAGGTCAGGCCTGCCATCGTTCCAAGTCAGTTTCTTGTTTTCAAACAGACCGTTATAGAGCTCATAGAAGGTATTGGCACCTTCTGCGTTTACAATGGCCATGCGCGGTATTTTTTTTATCCATCCCCATTCATACAGCTCAATAAGGCATTTGCCGCAGCTAGAAGTATTTCCGAGTGCACCCCCAGGATAAACGATCCAGTCAGGGGGGTTCCAATTGAGGTGTTCCAAGACCCTGTAAACAATAGTCTTTTGGCCCTCCAAGCGGAACGGGTTTACCGAATTGACAGTATACCCTCCTGTTTCCTTTGCGTTTTTCAGCGAAGCGGATAGTGCGTCGTCAAAGTTGCCCTGTATCTGTATCACCTGGGCGCCAAACTGAAATGCCTGACCCAGCTTGCCTGGGGCAATCTCTCCCTTTGGAATATAGACGTCGCAGTCAATATCCTCATTTGCTGCGTACATGGCCGCGGAAGCAGATGTGTTGCCTGTCGATGCGCATATTATTTTTCTTACGCCCAACATTTTTGCGTGAGTTACCGCAGTTGACATGCCATTATCCTTGAACGATCCGCTAGGGTTGTAGCCTTCAGGCTGCAAGAGGAATGAATCATGCTCCATCCCAGCGTGGTCTGCTGCCTTGCTCATTCTGTACGGTTTTGAGAGTCTGCCTTCGGAGCCGTCCAATGATACAAGAACGCGTGCGCATTCGTCAAAATCCTCCGTGTCAATCCCTGCGAAATTGATTAAATCCCGGAAACGCCAAACGCCGCTTTCATTATAGATGTTGCCGCCATGGTTTCTGCGCTGATAAAATTTTTCAATGAGCTCTCTGGGCGGTCTCTGACTGTATTTTATGTCTAAAAGCGAGCCGCAGGAGCACCTGTAAATGTCGTTATTAATTTCATAGGTCAAGCCGCATGATGGGTTAATGCACTTCTTGACGACGTGCGCATCCATATGAGATGGACGATGGAGATTGTTATTTAGATGTTTTTCTGAAGAAGATTATTTCTTTGCAGACTTTTCGTACATTTTCAGGACCTGCTGGATCACTCCATCCATGTCATCTTCCCTCACTTCCGGCGACACGGCATGCTTGAGGAGATTGCTTATCGTTGTAGAGATCTCTGTACTGACTTCGTCAAAGCTATCCATGTCGCTATAACTCTGCTGATAAAGCCTTCTAAGTCTCATCGCATACATTTGGGTCTGTTCATTTATTGTTACGTTGTAATTGCGATTATTGACTTTGATCTTCTCCTTTATCATGCTAGTTTACCCGGACAACGGTCTTTAAAATACTTGTCTAAAGAGAATCAATGAGGCAATTTGCTGGGTTGTAACTGCAGTGTCGTGTTACCGCGGTGACTTCTGGCGGCGGTACATTTTTCTTTTTAGACTTTTGTCAAAATAGTGTCCTAGGTGCCATCATAGTAAAGATGCCATTTGATAAGCAGTGGGTAAAACCGCAAGGAGAAAGCATGGGTCACAGGTTGCTGGACGGCATAAAGCCGCAGGCTCCTCTGAAACCAAGGATAGAAGAAGCGCAAAAAAAACTGCAGATGCAGATTACAAAGCTCGATAGCATTTCGGGCAGAATGCATGACAAGGACCAGGTGATATTCAAGAGAGTAGTATTAGCGATGCAGAGCCACGACAGCCAGCACGCGCGTGTGCTGTCAGGCGAGCTCTCGCAGATACGCAAAATGAACAAAATGGTAACATCAGCCAAGCTGGCCTTGGAGCAGATTCAGCTAAGACTCAACACAATAACAGAACTCGGAGACGTCGTAGTGACGCTGAGCCCCGCCATGTCGGTCATAAAGGGACTGCAAGGTGGATTAACGGGAATGATGCCGGAAGCGGATCAGTCGTTCGGCCAGATCTCTGAACTACTTGGAAACATAATCACAGACTCTGGGCAGATGCCGAGCGCAGAAATCGGAACTTTCACAAACTCTAACGACGACACTCTGAGAATAATGGAAGAGGCTAGCGCTGTAGTGGAGATGAACATGAAGAGCAAGTTCCCAGATCTTCCAGCATCAAGTGCACCTGCGAAGAGCCTAGAAGCTGCGAGCTTCTCGCCTTCCCTCTTATTTTTGACCCGCAACCTTCCGAACTTCTTTTTTGATTCTTGAAATCGT
>JAKEIF010000221.1 GCA_022545875.1 Nitrososphaera sp. | reverse complement strand
GCATGGTTGGAGCCAGCATAGCTGGCGGCCACATGCTAAGTGCTTCAGCACAAAACCCAGATGACCCAATGCCTGTAGACATTGGATGTCCAACTGGAGCCGAAGTCTGCGAAGATGTTGAAGGTGCAGTCCACTCGGTAGTATCAACGTCTGGCACAGCAACCACAAAGGTCCAGCCGGACAAGTTCTCTGTGACTGTCGGTGTAGAGACAAACGGGACAACCGCACAGGAAGCAGCTGACAGAAATGCTGATGCGATGGAAAAGGTAATAGCAGCGCTAAGGGCTCTCGGAATTTCTGAGGACCAGATAAGCACAAGCAACTACAGCGTTTACCCAGTCTACGAATATCGCCAGCCAACAGAGCCTTGCATCATGATCTACCCACCTCCACCTGAATGCCAGCCAAAGAATGAGATTACTGGATACAGGGCCTCAAACAGCGTTACAGTTACTCTTGACGCAGATGGTCAGATCGACGCAGGCGAAGTAATCGACACTGCAGTTGGAGCAGGTGCCAACACCGTTCAAGGCGCATACTACTTCCTCTCTCAGGAAAGACAGATGGAAGTTCAAGAAGGCCTAATCCAGCAGGCTATCGAGAACGCAAGACAACGCGCAACCATTGCGGCTAGCGCAGTAGGAATGGGAATTGACAGAGTCAAGTCCATAAACCTGAACGATGTCTACTTCCCGATATTCTCAAGGGGAGCCGGACTAGAAGCAGCAGACACACAGATCCTTCCAGGGCAACAGGATGTTACAATGACTGTAACTGTAGTCTATGTAATGAGCGATGGAAGTTCTGGAAACTCGCAAACCAACAGCGGTAATGAATCGCGTGATGATATGACTATTGCGAGAAACTTCATCCTATCGAAACTGCCAGGACTTGGCATCGAAATAGACGACGAGCTTGATCTCCACACAGACATGGTTGTCCACATAAGTGAAACAGAGTTCCACCTAGACTTCGGCGTAGTAGACACGGACGGCGAAGTGCATGACGGACACATCGAACTGGTTAACGGAGAGGTAACGGTCGCAACACTGGATGGCAACTCCATCCTCTAACCTTTTTTCTTTTATCAGCCACCCTCCAACTCCTCCTACTCTACGTACACGTGTTTGAGTGGTCAGCGCGCCGCGGTAGACGGATTGAGATAGTCAATTAGGTTCAAAAATTTCGTTTGACTCAAAAATTCGTATATATATAAGGCTACGCCATACTGCCAGAGAATGTCTGCACTTGTTACTCGCAAATTTGGAGAGGAGACGCTCCAGTTCCTTGGAAAAAAAGTCTCTGTAGAAACTTCGGATAACAAAGTTTACAGTGGCACCCTTGCCGGCATTGACGAAAAGCTCGATGTCGTGCTAGACAACGTGGAGGGCCACGGTATCATGAAATTGATCCTGAACGGATCGTTTGTCAGAGAAGTCAGGCTGATGGAAAAGCCTTTTGACTTCAAGGCGCTGGCCGACAGATTCACCCGGGTCTTCGCCGGCCTGGTAAAGATACGTGAAGACATTGGCGCGATAATTATCATGGACAGGATCAAGGTCACCCAGTCGGGGGTGGAAGAAGGCAGCGGCCCGACAGCTGACAGGGTCAGGCAGATCTATGACGACTTTATGAAGGAGACAAGGAAGTAGATGTGTTCGAGATCCGGCATTCGGATCTTGCAGGCCGCATTGGAAAGCTAGAGACTCCTCATGGCGTAGTAGAGACTCCGGCCTTTGTGCCTGTCGTCCACCCCGTCAAGCAGACTGTCAGCACCCAGTTCCTCAAGAAAATGGGCTTTGAGCTAGTCATAACAAATGCCTACATCACGCTCAGGCACTATGGAGACGAGGCACGCAAGAGGGGGATCCACGATATCATTGGTTTTGACGGATCTGTAATGACTGACTCTGGGGGATACCAGGTGCTCGAATACGGCTCTGTCGATGTCGAGCCGGCGGACATGGCCCAGTTTGAAAAGGACATCAGAAGCGACATACCCATTCCGCTTGACAAGCCCACTGGCTATGGCCTGGAATACGAGATGGCAAAGCAGTACGTCGAGACAACTCTCAAAAATTCAAAGGAGACGCTGCAAGTAGTTGGAGAAACCGACGCAATTTGGGTCGGCCCGGTGCAAGGGGCAGAGCACTCTGATCTGGTAGAGCACTCTGCAAAAGAGCTTGACTCGATGGGATTTCAGCTGATGGCCCTTGGGAGCCCGGTCGAGCTCATGGAAGCCTATGAATTTGCCACCCTTGCACGCATGATTGCAGCTGCAAAGAAAGTCATCCCGGCAAAGCCAGTGCACCTTTTTGGCGCGGGCCATCCACTGACAATCCCGCTTGCCGTTGCCCTTGGATGCGACATGTTTGATTCGGCATCGTACATGCTCTATGCAAAGGACGGCCGCTACATGACGCCTAATGCTACAATGAGGCTGGACGAGTTGACGTACCTTCCGTGCCAGTGCGATATTTGCTCGACACACTCTGCCCAGGAGCTAAAGGGATTAGAGATGGACGAGCGAATTATCGCCATAGCAAAACACAACCTGCATGTGCTCAAAGCAGAAGTCGACTCTGTCAAGCAATCAATACTCGACGGCCGGCTTTGGGAGTATGTCATGCAAAAGGCAAGGGCACATCCAAAGTTGATGGAAGCTGCGCGGCTCTTTGCCGACCTTGAAATGCTTGAAGCCGGGACGCCGGCGTTTAAGGAAAAGGCGGTCTATCTCTACGAGCCAATAGACCAGCATAGGCCTGAAGCAAAGCGCTATCGAAAAATTGTGTCGCAGTACAAGTCGCAAAAGCGCCGGCTTGTGCTTTGCCCTGAAACCGACTTGCACCCGTTCTATTCCACCAGAAGTTTCAGGGAAACTCTAAAGCGCAACCCAGACGCCCAGATCTGCAGCTACAACCCTTTTCTTGGAATAATACCCGCAGAGATTTCAGACATTTTTCCCGCGGCTCACAACATTGTTACACGGTCTGCATATTTTTCCAATGACTATCCAACATTTGTCCAGTCGCTCAAGAGTTTTGTAGCCAACAATAATTTCGAGGAAGTTGTCATAGTAACATCAGACGCCTTCATTGAAGGCGCGGCCAGGGAAGCAGGGATAAGCGTCCGTATAGTCGGCCAGCATGAGCAGTTATAGCGATGCTGCAAAGCTCCAGCGCCAAGTAGCATCGCAAGTAATTGACACGGACGCATTCGACAAGATCAAGAATGTTTGCGCCGTTGACGTCGCATATGACGCAAAGAAGGCTTACTGTTCGGCAGTAGTCATGTCAAGGGTCGGAGAGCACCTAGAATCCGTGAGCTCCATAAGCGAGATCAAGTACCCCTACGTACCGGGGTTTTTGATGCTTAGAGAAGGTCCGCCGATTTTTCGGACTCTCAAGAAGCTCAAAAATGATTATGACCTGATACTTGTAGACGGGCACGGTCAGCTGCATCCAAGAAGGTGCGGCATTGCATGCTACGTCGGGGTAAAGCTTGACAAACCAACGATCGGGATCGCAAAAAGCCTGCTATGCGGAACTGTGGGAGATGATGGGTCAATTGCACTAGGTGGGCAGATTCTTGGAAAGGTAATTGGCACAGGGAGGAAAAAGCTGTATGTCAGCGTTGGACACAAGGTGAGT
>JAKEIF010000220.1 GCA_022545875.1 Nitrososphaera sp. | reverse complement strand
GCTGACGACGACGAGGATGACGACAGGGATAATAGCGGATCCTCCGAAAATGAAGAGGGGGACCATGACGATTCTTATCGCCATGAATCGGACAATAGCGATGATGAACATGCCGTTCACGCCACGTTCGGCGATAGCAGCAGCGTAGAGCTGGAAGTCGACGATGAAATTGAAGACAACAATACAGGCTCTGTCGAGGCTGAATTAGAGATCGAGGCCGAGGATGGCGATCTGCCGGAAGGCGATTACGAAGTTTCGATGAGTTGTGAGACGCCAGACATGGAAATGACATTTGCCGACTCGCTTGAAATTGAAGACGATGAAGGCAAATTCAAGACCGAGTTTACTCTGGTAAACGGAACAGCGTATGAGGGATGCGAAATAGCCATAGGCGATCTTGTTGTCGACATTCCAAACTTTACCGTTGTAGCGGGAGGAGATGATGACGACTACGATGACGACAAGAAGGAGCGCGAAAATGGCAGAGGTCACGATGATGACGAGAATAACGGCCAAGAAATAAGGGAAAGGATCCACGAATTCAAGGCAAAGCTGGAGAGTGATGATGGCACCGTAGAGCTCGAGGTTGAAATGGACACAAACATGACAGCCGGCACCTATGATGTGGTCCTTACCTGCGAAGAGCCGACAGTTGACATGACAATCGAGGACTCGCTTGAAGTGGAAGACGGCGAGGCCGAGTTTGAAGCAGAAATCGAACTTGCCGCAGGCACTTACGAAGGGTGCAAGCTAGAGTCAGGCGACGAGCTGATAGCAGAACTTGAGACCTTTGTCGTCCGTGCGGATGATGACGACGATGATGGAGACAATGATGTCGAAGAAAAGCGCAAGGAAAAGAGAAAGGAAATTGTCTCTAGGATCAACGCGGCAGATGAGCACAGGCGACGCCTCAACGCCAACCCTGCAAGCACAGGCGACTATGAGCCGAGATGGAACTACACCCTGACCGCAGAAGGCACCGCCACAGCACGCATGGATGATGACGCCATCGAAAGCTCGGTGAATCCAACTGGTACGAATTCAACCCTACAGGTCGTGGGAGACGGAGACGTTGAAGTCGAAATCGATATGGGCGTGTGGAAGTCAAACAGGGCACTTGTCCTGCTGAGCGTACTTGATGGCACTGTCGTGGTAGATGGCGAAACCTACACCGTTGAGCTAGGCTATGCGCTGTACTCTGTAAACCATGACGCAATGAGAATAGGCGCATTTGTCAGCGACGAGGACGGCAACATCTACAAGCTAAAGCTCAGGGGAACTGCGACAGCCGAAGACGCTGAATTCCCGATGGCATCAGGCGAATCCATCGACATGACCTTTGAAGGAAACAGCGGCCCTGCAAGGAACTCCTTTAGCGCATGGAACCTAGAGCTTGAAGGAACCGTTGAAGCAGACTAGGACCTAGACGCCAATTTTTTTGGCGACGCTCTTTTTCTCTTTTTTCCCTCCTGCCTATAACACAGAAAAAGGAAAATACTACCACAATAATTCTGGAATGTGCCTTGCAGAGGTATCTGCATAAAGTACAAAGCTGCCAGGGAAGAGCGCGGAGGCCACTACGGCAACGGCCACAAGCGCTGTAACGAATGCGAGCTGTTCTTGGCGTGGCCGGGAGCAAAGTGCCCCTGCTGCCGGCAGGTGCTAAGGACAAAGCCCCACAATACCAGGCTCAAGGCGCGCATGAGAAAAAGCTGATCATTTCCCGTACCTTCGGACCCTGCGCTGATACGTCCTGATTGCCCGCATCAGATCTATTTTTCGGAACTCGGGCCAGAATACGTCCATAAACATCAGTTCAGAGTAGGCGCTCTGCCAAATCAAAAATCCGCTCAGCCTTTTTTCGCCCGATGTCCTCAGTATGAGATCCGGCGACGGCTGCGGCAGATGGGAGGTGTATAAGTGGGATTCTATGGTCTTGCCATCGATTTCCTCCACCTTTATCTCCCCCTGCTTGACTTGCTGCGCAATCTTTCTGACTGCGTCGACCAGCTCCTTCTGGCCGCCGTAGGCGATTGCGATGTTTAGGAACATCGTGTCATATTCCGCGGTCGACTCTTCCAGTTTTGTCAGTATTTCTTGCAATTTCTGCGGCAGCAGTTGCGTGTCGCCTATGGCCTTTATCTTCATCTTGCGTTTGTGGACGCGCTGATCGTCGTAGAGCCTCTCAAGCTTTACCTGCAACAGCTTGTATATGTTCTCAAGCTCCTCGTCTTTTCTCTCCAGATTCTCGGTGGACAATACGTATAGGGTAGTTATCTTGATCCCGACGTCATGAATCCAGTTGAGGAGTTCTTCAGCCTTGTCCGCGCCATGGGTGTGGCCACGCCCTACGTCAAAGAGGTTATACTTTGCCCACCTCCTGTTGCCGTCAAGGACTATTGCAACGTGGCTTGGAAGCGGCTGCTTTACTATTTCGGACTCTAGGTGCCTTTCATAGAAGGAATAAATTTTGCTCAGCTGGAGGAAGGTTTCCATAAGGGCCTTGCCTCCCCTGTCAATGTTTGTCTGGAGTCCCATATGGTATCAGCTACGCGTAGGTACCGGATACCAGACTATCCATATATTTAGAATGTGTCACTTGAGTTATGCTGCCCCACTTAAAAAGTCAGGAATACCTCTTCAATTGGCTCCCTGACGCCCATCGCCCGCACGGATTTTTCAAACTCCCGCTTGCCGTCGGACACCAGTATCTGTAGCCTGCCCGTCCCGCTCTTTTTGGCCATCCTGTAAAATGCGAGAAACTTGCGAACATCACGGGACACCGTCTGCGCCGGATCGACAAACCGGACGGTCGGCAAGAGCGCGTTTAGGTATTTCTTGACAAACGGCAGGTGGGTGCTCGACAGGGTTATCACGTCTATTTTTTCGTCGACATTGTCTCCAAGCACTCGGGAAATTACGTCAAATGTCCTGCGCTCATTTTCAAGGTGGACGCCATTCTCTATCAAGTCGATAATTGGAGAAGCGTCAAACTTTGTTACCAGGATGTGCTGCGGAACCTCCCTTCGAATCTGGTTTTCCAGCTCTTTGCTTCGGATCGTGCCTCCGGTCGCCATTATGCCAATGTGTTTTTTCCGAGTCAGCCGCGCCGCCTCTTTGAGCGGCGGCCTGACGCCAATTATGGATACGTCCTCTACTGCTTTCTTGACTTCCTCCAGAACCTGCACCGACGGAGTGTTTGAAGCAACGACTACTACCTTTGGCTTGTAGCGCTTCAGGTAGTTTATCGTGTTGACTATAATTTCCCTGAGCTCGCCGTGCGACTTGCCGCCATACGGAAAATGGACCCTGTCCGCAAAGTACAGCAGGTCCTCGGCTGGAATCTCCCTCCGGAGTTCACGTATTATCGAGAGCGATCCAATGCCTGAATCAAACACGGCGACGGGGTTGCTGGTCAACTAGTATCACCTGCATTAGATGTAAAATAAATGTACACGTTCTTGAATTTTGTGCAGTTTTCCGACAATAAGTTTGGCAAAACTTGAAGTGCAACACTTAAGAGAGGCTTCATGTCAAGCGTGGGAGATTGAGTATCAAAGCAGCCGTGATTGTCGCCAGCGGTATTGCACTGGTGGCCGCCCTCGTGCGCATTTTCGCCTGATCCTTCGACGATGGTGGAACAATCTCACAAGACTGTTGATAACAAGTGCAAAATTCCTACACACTAGGTCTTTTTAGTGATGCAAGTTATTTCGATGTGCACTTGATAAAAAATACGGAACGGGTCAAGTACTGCCATCCGGAATACAGCGACGGGGAGATCGATGGCCTCATGAAGTACTTCCGGTTTGAGACTTACCTTGATTTTTTGGAGTTTCTCAAAAAGCACAAACGCGACTAGACTCATCACTATATTTTAATACGTATTTCTACTCTCCCAGTGTATGCCATTATTCGGAGTATTCGCAATCCACAGCCCAGAGTCGTGCCCCATGAACAACTCAGCAGCCAGGGAAAAGTTCATTGCGATGGAAGACAAACTCAAGAGTTCCCCTTCAAGCCGTCGCATCTCAAAGATCCACGGATTCTACATGTCCGTTCTTGAGCATGAGTGGGTGATAATACTAGAGGCCGAAGCCGCGCACGACATTGAGACATTCTGCATTGAAGTCGGCATCTCGTCTACAAGCACTGTCAAGATAGTACCTCTCAACAACTTTGAGGCGGTTGTAAAGAAGGTCAGGGCAGGCGGCAGTTCCCCCTGAAAAAGTTGAGCTGTACGATCGCAAAGTTAAGCTTGCCCTTACAATAACCGCTAGCGCGATTTTTGGAAATGTCACTTCTAGGTCAGATAAACATCGTCCACAACGTCGGCCGCGTAAGAAGCATTGGGCTGGCTCCGCACTATGTCAAAGGGCTCACGTACGACAGGCTACATCAGCAATTCGAGCGTCCTCACAACGCGCTGGGAAACAGGTACAGAAACCCGGTAGAGCGCGTGTACGACAGAATCGTCAGCGCATTTAGGAGCGTTACAAACCCAATCCGCGGATTTGAAAACATACTTCGTAGAATAGAGATTTCAGTTAGGATTAGGCCGCAGTAGACCTACTGGTTTTTTCTAATCCGGTCGACTATGGTGCCCGGGGCGACATCACTTGCCGTTACGAATTCCACAGAATCGACCAGGGCGTACTCGGCAAGGACATCGAATTTTTGCGGCCGGGTCAGGTCGTGCCAGCCGAACTTTATGTACGTCTTGCCGCCGTGGCTGTCTCGGAACTTGCGCATGCTGTCTAGGCTGGAAAATGACCTGAACAGGGCGTAATTGATCCGCTCTGGCGCAAGCTCCACAGGGTATGCTACAAACTCGTACTTTGCCGGGTGTTCAATGAAAACCACGTGAAAAGCAGGAATCTTTTGGTGCTGGCTATCTGTAACTTTTGCCCATGCGTTATCTGCGTTGCCGCGCTGGTCAAAGATGGGGGCGACTACATGTTGCTTTGGGTCACCAAAGTATCCTATCCCAAGGAACTCGGAAAACCGCACGATAGGAGCCGACTGCAACCGGAACTGCAATGCCTTCTCTGGATATTTTTATGTTGGCAGTTTCAGCTAGACGTTTGTTTTCAAAGACAGAGGATTATCTTTTCCAAACTTGGAAGAGCTTCCAGATCGCCTTTGAGGCATATACCGCGGAAATACCTACAGTGGACACTACCAGCAGCGCAGTAGTCGCCATCAATGCTTCTGAATTGCCTGCCAAAAGCGCCACAATTACCGAGACAGAGACCGCGGCAATGATTAGGATTGCAATTCTATAATCAAGCCTGTTTCTTCTCACCCGCTTTATCGACAGCGCAACTGGGGAGAAGTACACTGCGCCTATCAAAGAGCTTGCAACAAGTCCGGCTGACATGGATCCAAATTCGCCCGGCAGAATGGCGTACGCTTTTTCAGCTGTCTGAAGGATGCCCAGGAGTGGATAAATGCCGACTCTGACAGTTTGCTGGAGCCATGGTTGCTCTCGCTCATAGTCAGCCACCTGCGGGCTGAACGAATAGTACCATGCGTTAAAGACATTCATGAAACTTGAGCCGGACGCAGTGGAGAGGATGTGGTTGTCTCTGAAATTTCTCAATAGTTGGACTTGAGGGGCAAGTTCTGATCCAAATGCCGCAGTGGCTATCAGGCAGCCACTTGGTTGAGAGGATGTTGCGCCGGTTGATTCGCCGGACTGTGAGACGGGGACGATTGGTTCTTGCCCCTCATCAATTCCGACTGTCTTGAATACTGCGTCTTCATTGGGATTCGAATTAATGTATTTCCAGTATTCCGTGCTGTTGATTGTCAAGCTGCTCTCACTCGATAACTTGCCATCTGGCGTAATCCTGATAAATTTGGCGACGGACGGAAAGTGTGAAGGCGGCATTTCAAAATAGGCGGGCACGCCCTTGGTCATGTTTAGGATGTACGAGAAGTCGTAGAACGAGAAAGGTTCGATGTGAGTAAACTTCACTTCAAAGACTGAGTCACTCTCCGAGGTAACGTACGAGCCGTTTATCTCGGGCTGTGGACTTGACCTTACAAGCCTTACGGGAGACGCTGCGGAGCCAGTTGGACCCACAGATTCTCCGGAATCATGGACAAGGTCTCGCGTTAACACATCTCCAAAGGCTCCATGGTTGATGAATATCATGTCTAGGTCTTGAGCCGAAAGCCCGCCGGCCAATGCACCGTGTAGATCAATCAGGTTCATCGGCTTGCTCGAGGCAATACTGTCCAAGATGCGCTCGCCAGAGAGCGCCAGGCTGTCCTTGGTCGTATTATATAGTCGTGATATCGGAGCCCATAGGAACGAGAGACTAGCATCGTCGCCTCCTACTATATGGTTGGTATGAGATTCCTGGCCCCCGTCATGAAGATCCCAAAGCAGACCAGCTGCAGCAAAGTCCTCGTCATTATGTAAATTTGGATTGTATGTGGACACAACGGTGCCGTTGTCGTGCGTGGTGACGCTTACCACGTTATCCCAAGCTTTATAGTCAGCCTCCATGTTCTTGTTGCCTCCGCCAATAGGGTAAAGTGCGCCCCCATTGAGTTCCCCATAACGCTCCGCGATAAGCATAGCTGCAAAGCTTGCAAATCCCTCCACGAATGAGTCGTTCGTGCTGCTGTTCTTGTATCCAGCGTGTGGTGTGCCTCTTCCAGCAACAAGATTTGAAGATGGATAATACATGTCATTCTGCAAGTAGTGTGCCAATTCATGATACTCCCTATTGATCGGCGCATCCGGTTGAGACCCAGTGCTGGATTTAGAGCAGATGGTAACGGTGCCGCCGACTGCTTCTTCATGCTCGAGACCGGCGCCCAGCCCACCAAAAGAGCCTCTGGCCTGGTAATCAAAGAAAGCACTGTTCTTATCCGTTCCGTCGTTGTTCTTGCATCCAGCCAGATGCGAATCATAAATATCGATCATGACGGGATTCAGCGGATTGCCTAACGTCCCTTTCATCGATTCAAAATATTTCATCGCCTTGTAGCTGTTGGCGTACATCCACGCCGCGTCATTCATCCGGGTGCCCACGTTGTTATGGTCCATATTCCACGCTTCGATATCCATGACATTTCTGTGCTGATCAGAGCTCGAGTGTCCGTACTGAAAGTCAACTTCGGCCTCATAGCCCCCGTCAACTTTTTCCCACTTTATGCAACCGTCGTCGTAGTGGTCTACACAGGCGACCTGGTAGATTGGAATGTATCTGCCGTTCACCTCCTTACCGCTTGTTACGCCAAACTGACTCTGTCCTTCGTACCACAGTAAGGAAACCACAAGCGCTCGCAATGGCTTGTTTGCCGGTCGTTCGATCTCAAACTCGTATCGGGCGTCTCCAGCGTCGGTGGTAGTTGTGTCATCTTCAAAATTCGGCATAGAATCGGAAAGTTTATCGATCGCAAGTCCGTGGTCACCAATCTTGGCATAGTCACCAAGCATCACTTTGGATTCAAACAGGGGTGAAGAACCTTTGAACGAAAAGACCTTGCCATGTATCCGATATTGATCGTCTGGCGCCATTATCTTTGCCGTAGTAGTTACAGACGCCATGTTAAAAGCTGGGGCTGCGCCATCATTAATTGTCACGCCCTCCATAAACTCGTCTAAGTTCTTGCCGAGAGGCCCGATTATGAGAGGAGCCAGGATTCTTGGTTCCTCCCATGTATTGTCGAACTCGTGGCAGGTGACGCTTTCAGATCTGACGTATTTGCCTATTTCGCCCCCAAACCGGTCTCCGCCTGGCGCAGCAAGGAGCATCACGAATACAGATTGGCTGCTCCCAAAAGTGCTTGGCTGCAGGCTGCCGGAGAAAGTGACTTCAAACGTGCCATCACCACTGAGTGCTGGGCATTGGTCCTCCTTCTCATGATGCCTGTACGTCCACCTTCCCTCGCCGGTACCATTGAGTGCCAGGGCTCCGGAAGCCGGGTCCTGAACCACCTCTACCTGGCCGGTGATTCTCTCGGACAGGTCGTAAAAAATTGATCGTACATCAGTTGTCAGCTCTACACTCCATCTGGTACCAACACCTTGAGCATCACTCGCAGGCATTGGGATAAGGGGAAGAACAAGGATTGCCGCAAATGCAAGGCAAGCCAGCTTTCGGTGCAACGGGGTCAGTTCGTTGGTTAGGAAGGGAATAGATAAACATTCTTGCCTCTTGAGAACTACTCAAAGCCACAGTCGATGCAGCAGTTGTTATATTCTGCCTGTGCGCCTATCACAGTATGTTCAGCCGAATAGGGGCGGTAATCCTCCTTGTCTCGGACATGAATAGGTCTGTGAAATTTTACCGCGATGTGCTCAAGATGCCGCTCAGGGAAAGATCGAAGGACTGGGTCGAATTCTCCGACAGGGGAACCGTTATTGCACTACATCCTGCAAAAAAGAAGAGGTTCCCAAAGAACAACAGCATGCTTGTCGGCTTTAGCGTCAGCGACTTTGACGATGTGTGCAGCGGGCTGAAAAAGAAAAAGGTCAAGTTCGCCAAAAAGCCGAAGCAGGAGCCATTTGGCAAGCACGCAATAATTCAAGACCCTGACGGGCACCTGATATCAATAATGCAGATGCCGCAGGAAGATACTTCGCAGGTGCCGTACTATCACGGCTTTGCCCCCGCCTGATCCCTGAACCACACGTATGCAGGAATCAGCGGGTGGGATAGCCCAGTATCTGACAACGCTTTCCTGTTGTAGCACACCATTACCATCCTTCCTAGCAGCGCTGGGCGGATATCAGAAGTGAGCTCTTGTTCCTTCAGCGGCCCATAGAGCTCAAAAAAATAATCCTGCTTGTGGTACGCTACGTGCTGGGCAAAGCAGTCAGAGATGACCGCTGGGTCTCCAGATATTCTCGCAGGGTCTTTTTTCTCAACTGCCAGCTGCAGCTGCCTGTTTACGTATTTGCTCCGGATGTATTCCGGGTCAAGCTTGCCGGCGGAACTGTTTTGGTATATGTCAATCTCTTGGCCCAGCTGGGTCGCTGTCGTCTGGGCAAGCCCTGATGCTTCCTCAATTTCGTTTTCCTGCACCTTGCCTTCCTTGCCGTAGAGATACATCAGGCACATCAAATCGTCCCTGCCGACAAACGGAAAGCTTTGCTTGCCAGAAATGAACCTAGAAATCCTTTCGGAAATATCGTCTGGGAGGACCATTGCCATGTACGAGTCGGCGACTATCAACGGCCGGACAACAAGACATTTATCGACCTTAAAGCCCTATGCTTGATGTCATGTCTCAAATCGATTCCACTAAAAAGATCTATCTCATTGTTCACGGACAGCGCCAGCTGATGGACACGGTCAAGGACAAGCTTGCCTCAAAATTCAGCAAGGAGAACATGTTGCCCGCGTCGCTTGAGAAGGCCGGCGAGACAGGCGAGTACGTCGCCATGATATGGCCGCCGATGGCTCCGACTGAGATTGTGGTAAGCGAGATAACTGGGCCAAACACGACCGGCGAGGGAGGCCGGGGAATGGGTGCTTGGGGGACCGTCGCCATGAAGGAACTGATGCGCCTGCCGCTAAAGTGAGGCTACAGGGCAGCTCAATTGTTTACACCATAGTTTACTGGTTTGCACACCCGCAATTAATAGCGAATCTATGCAGACATGCGCATGACCGGTTTTGACAAGAACTGGAGCAACCAGAGCCGATCCGGCGCTAGCGACAAGCTCAAGGAAGCACTCGCTCCCCAGGGCCCGCTAAAACCACGGCTCGAGACGGCGGTTAACAAGCTACAGTTGCAGACTTCAAAGTTAGATACCATGATTACAAAGCTGAACGAGAGGGACGCGTCTCTCTTCCGCAGAGTGGTCGATTCAATGCAGAGGCATGACGCTGACAGCGCCAAGGTGCTCTCAAACGAGCTTGCAGAGGTGCGCAAGATATCGAAAACTCTCGGTCAAGCCAAGATGGCGCTAGAGCAGGTATCAATGAGGCTATCAACGATACACGAGCTTGGAGACGCAATGGTTGCACTTGGGCCCGCAATGTCGACTATGAGGAACCTAAAGCCGAGCCTTGGAAGGTTCGTGCCCGGCGCAGACGCTGAAATCAATAACATGCAGAACCTGCTGGGCGGAATAATGACAGAATCATTGCAGAGCAGCGGACTAGGAGTAGAAGTCAACACCGGTTCAGGCGGCGACATTGACCAGATAATGATGGAAGCATCAGCGGTAGCAGAACAGAAAGTGACTGACAGGTTCCCGTCAATACCCGGTTCCGGCGGAGTAAGGATCTCCGACTCGGAAAGTCAGCAGTAGTGATAGAAAATGGCAACAAGAACAACAATACTGGCAATCTTTGGAACGGTAGGATTTGCAATAGGGTTCCTGGCGTTCCTAGCCTCGCCGTTGATAGCAGCTTGGCTACCGACCATAGTACTGGATCAGGCCATCGTCTTTGCGACGATTAGCGGTGCCGCAGGCGCTGGCATCAGCACTACGGTAGTAAGCATGTGGGCGAGACGAGCGTAAAACCCTACCCCTTTTCTTCTTTTTTTACTGCTCTTCTATAACCATGCGTAAATGCTGCGTCGTAAACTTTTGAATACTCGTACTTTGTCGGCGCGATAACGTCGCCTACAATTATCAGAGCAGTCTTGATTATTTTCGCTTCCTTGGTCTTTTTCTCAATGTCGCCTAACGTGCCCTTGATTACTTTCTCGTCATCCCAGGTAGCCCTGTAGACTACTGCGGCAGGCGTTTTGTCAGTGTATGCGCCGCCCTTCAAGAGCTCGGCGACCACGTCCCCGACAAGGTGGACACTGAGGTAAAACGCCATGGTACAGCCATGCCGGGCAAGCTCCGCAATTGACTCCCTTGGAGGGACGGGAGTCCGGAATTCCGCCCTAGTGATGATAAGCGACTGAGTCACTCCAGGAAGCGTGAGCTCTAGCTTTAGGTCGGCAGCTGCGCCTAAAATCGCGGTGACGCCAGGCACGACTAGGCAGCGTATTCCTTCTGCTTCGAGTTGGTCGATCTGCTCCCTGATTGTGCTGAAAAGTGCAGGATCACCATCATGGAACCTTATCCCTAGCTTGCCCTGCTTTGCAGTATCGCGCAAGACCTCGTAAATCTTTATCCTGTCAATGACAGCTGCGTCGTAGAGCTCTGCGTCCCTTCTTGCATATTTTAGGATCTGTGGGTTGAGGAGCGAGCCGGAGTAAATTATGACATCTGCAGTTTCAACGAGCCTCTTTGCCTTGAGCGTGATAAGCTCGGGGTCTCCGGGGCCGGACCCTACGAAATAGACGGTCTTACTCTCGGATATTTTTTTTCGCCACCATTATTGAAAAGTATTTTTCCGCGGGTCCCTTTTTGCCGAGATACTCTGAAAGGGTTTTCACTTCGAGTATTTCTTTTTCCTCAGAGACATCCTGCGCAATAGCGATCGGCGCGTTTTTCGGAAAGCCCGACAGCCCGAGGGTCTCTATCGTCCTGTCAAAGTATCGGCCGTCTTTGAGGAAAATTACAGTGTCGCATGCCTCTGAGGCCTTTCTTACGCGCTCTATGTCGTAGCAGGCCGGGACTATGGCAAGCGTCTCCTCTCCTTCGGCTAGGCTGACCTTGGCCCTTGCCGCAATGGCAAACATTGACGCAATGCCGGGAATAATTTCAACTTCAATATCCTTGTGGCTATTCTGGAGTTCGCGGTGGATATAGATCCAAGTGCTATAGAGCGCAGGGTCGCCTACGGTTAGGTAGACTACTCTCTTGCCAGTCCTTACAGCGTCGGCAATTTCCTGCGCGTTCTTTCTCCAGTAGTCCTTTAGCGATTCTTTGTCCTTTACCATCGGAAATACAAGGCTGAAAGTTTTGGCAGACTTGTCTACATACCGCTCAACTACTGAAAGTGCGATGCTAGGCTTGCCCTCCCTTGCAGTAGGCGCAAAAACAACTTCAGCTGCCATTATGGTGTTGGCAGCTTTGACGGTGACGAGCTCGGGGTCTCCGGGCCCGCAGCCCACGCAGTAGAGTTTCAATTTACGCTTACCGGCAGATTTCAACAGCAATTTAAATTTACTACGGGTACATCGGTTCGCCGGTGTACCTGTCGATAATCTTGATCGCCTTTGTCGGGCAGGTTGCGGCAGCCGCGTAGATTTTTTCGTACTCGGCGCATGTCTCGCATTCGACTTTTGCTTTTGGGTTCACCCTCTTGTTTTTTTCAACTGAAAAGACCTTTGGAGCCAAAGTCTCGCAGCTGCCAAATGCCATGCAGAGCGACGGCTCGACAATGATGTGAAACCTGCCCTTTGGCGTATCAAGCAAATACGGGCCTCCAAAAAAGTCCGCAAATACAGTCTCTGCCTGCTGACTGGGTTGAGCAACGTCTACATGGACGTAGGGTTCAGGCTCTGGTTCAATGACTTCATAAGCAAAGCCGGTCTTGTCATATTCGGCCCTCTTTTGTTCATCAGAGAGGACTTCAAATGCCGCATTTATCCTCTTGATCATGTCTTCAGCAAAGGCAGACCTATTCCTGTCGGGGTGGTACTTTCTGGCAAGCTTTCTGTAAGAGTGCTTGATCTCTTGATAGGGCGCTTTTTCCGGTACCCGAAGGATGGCATAATAGCCCTTGCTATCAGTCAAGAATCTAAGGTAGATTGAACTGGTACAGCTATTATGTCTTGTTCTGAGTGTACTTCTATATGTTGGAACGGCGATGAAACCCAAAGCCCGGTATTGGCTCGCATTTACGTTCCTGTCAATTAGCAACCGGCCAACCGAACACACAACAATTGCAAGGCAGACTTGTTGCATATTCGATTGTTCTCGTCAGAGGTGGCTCCGAGTAATGGGTACATAGTTCTACCGACGATTTCTGATGATAGACTCTGGATCTTGTTCGTACCGAAAGGTGGAAAATCCATTAATAAAATAGAGGGTAGCGCACCGCTGATGAATCGAAGCATCTTGTTACCGGCGACGGTAGCGGTTGCGGCTGTCTTCAGTTTGGCTGCAGTCTTTCAAGCAGTCATTGCTGATGAGCATGACACCGCGCTGCTGCTAAATGATAACGCAACGACAACCACAAGCACGACACAACTTATCATGGAGAATGGAACCCTTGACTGCCAAGCAATAGCAACCGAACTCGGAGGAATAGGAGTGCCAAGCGGTGACGTTTGTGATGTAGTTGTAGTCCGCCAAACACCACAGATCACAGGAGATAGTGGACTTAACCTCAACCAGTTCACGTTAATGAATAGCGTGATTGAGTTCCTTGTGATGCCAGCGAACGATACCTCAACAAGCGACGGCAACTCTACAAATCATGTGTATGTAATGGGTGACTTTGCACTACTTGAAACAGAAATGAACGACGTTCTTGGAGTAGTAACGGGCAATAACTGGACAGTAACCGGCATTCACAACCACATGATCAACGAAGAACCAAAGACTTCATTTATGCACTGGGAAGCAATGGGCGATATTAACGAGATAGTAGACCAAGCGAATGACGCATTTGCAGAGACATCAATAAAGGGCTAAGCATTAACGCTTGGCCATCTTTTTTTTATTCCTTATCCCATTATTCTCAAAGATATTTATCTCAATAATGCTCTTGCCGATCTGTGGAAATAGGATGTGCCGACTGTGGTTGTCTCCCTTATGAGTGCAGGACAAGCGAGTCGCCGATAGAATGCCCCAGTTGCACTTTGAAAGAATGTTGTTGCTGGGCCGCGCTTCGTAGTCATTAAATCTATTTCATCTTTGTCCGACAGTTATCATTTCTGTCTGCCGGCCAATTGAATCCTTGAACTCTTTGACGTCGTTGATTTCGCCCCGTATACTTTTGCCCTGTAGCTTTAGCTCTACTAGTTAGCTAGAGCTAACCCCTTGATTTCCAGTCGAGTTATACTGCTAACGGTGAGCAAATTCGGACAGAGCGCGGCGTACTTTGCATTATTACAAAACCTTATCTGCGTACAAGGCGCTTAATTACAGCTGGACTTGCTATTTGCCATCTGCAAGGAAAATTGAGAAATGACAATCGTTCATCTGGTCTGTCCTCAATGCAGGCATCAAGACGCGTACGAGGAAGGAAACGTTGATACTTCAAGTGAAATAACCTGTTCTGCCTGCGGATTTTCCGAATTGCCTACGGCTTTTGAATTAGCGAAAGAACATGGAAAGAAAGGCTGGCAGATCGTAAAAATCATAGTGATAATCCTAGTTGGAATTGCATTCGCATTGATCGGGTTATCTGTTATTGCATTAGCAGCATTTTATGTGCCAATTATCGTAGCGGCCGTAGTTCTTGTTGTGTTGTATAGAAGGTGGAAGGAAGCAGAGGTCAATGGATCGAGTTTCAAGAGACAAAGTCCGAACGGCTAGTATTGCCACCGAAGAAATGTGCCGACAGTTTTGCGGAACGTGAGATAGTTCAAGGATATGTATCGCTAGCGATATTATTTCACAAGTTTGCCAGAATGCATTTCTGCATTTCACAAAAGAACAAGCTTAAGAACTAGTGCTTTCGTATTCCTAAATGTATGGCAAAGGCCAAAGCCAAAAGCAAGGGCAAGAAAAAGGGGAAGCAGGCAAAGCTCTCAAAGGGAAAGAAGAAGGCGAGGGCGACAAAATCCAAAGCGCGCAAGGGAAGCGCCAAGAAAAAGGCGGCCCCCCGGAAAAGAAGCGCTCCAAGAAGAGTATCAGCTCCAAAGCCAGTTCCGACGTACATGACTGACACATCGCCAGAAGTGCCGACGTTTGCGACCGAAGCAGCTCAGGAACGTTCTATGGCGGACGAGTCGCCAGGGCCGGAAGAAACAAGCTATAGCGAAATAAACGAGACTGAAAGCAGCTCGTCTAGCATGTAGGTTTTTTCAATCCGTTTGCGCCCAAGGGCGCTTATCTTACTGTAGACCCTCTACATTTTTGACTGTCACTAATGTTTAATAACATCCTGCCGGCTTGACGGTGAAATGCGGGAACAAAGTTCTATAAAATTTGCCGCAGGAGTCTTTGCTCTGCTTTTGATAGCTGTTCCGCTTGTTT
>JAKEIF010000219.1 GCA_022545875.1 Nitrososphaera sp. | reverse complement strand
GAGCAAGTTTGGAGGAGAGGTACTCTACAGGCAGAGCAGGGTATTTCTGCAGGGTTCGAAGGAATTTGCCGACCCAAAATCAGTGGGAATCCTCGCCAACGAGCTGAGCCTAAAGTTCAACGCTCCTGTTGAACTAAACGTGGAATTTGAAAAGATTACCAAAGAAGAGGTAGACTCTGAGGCATTCAAACTTCCAGCCTCAAAGGCACTTCCCATAGTTGGCCCTGACTGAAAGAGCATATATTTCTCACAAGGCTAGTAATCCAGAGTCAATGGCATCAGAAATGACCCTCCGGGAGCACCTCGAGGAGCTCAGGGTCAGGATTTTCAGGGTGGCAATCTGTGTAATTGTCATCACCGTATTTGCAATGACTTTCGATCTCCGTTCGACAGATGTAGGAGGGATCCCGCTCGTATATCCGCATCCCGATCCAATACACAACCTTTCGGCTCATCTTACCCTGTTTATGCAGCAGACCCTGCTGCCTGAAGACGTGGAACTCATCCAAACTGCACCTGGGCAGGCGTTCTTTGCACAGATATATGTCTCAGCTCTGATAGGCATAACTGCCACTATCCCAGTCATTGTCCGGGAAATTTCAGCCTTTATTGCCCCTGCGATAAGCGAAAAGGCAAAGATCGGGGTACTAAACGTGTTTGTGCCCGCGGTCGGCCTGTTTATCGTGGGCATCGTTTTCTCATATCTGCTGGTAGTGCCCTATATCCTCGACTTTCTTTACCAGTACGGAGAGGCGCTCAGCGTAGCGACGTTTCTCACGATAAGCGACTTTATTTCATTTGTGCTCCAGCTCCTTTTGGGGTTTGGCATCGCGTTCCAACTCCCAATACTCATGTACGGCATTGCACTTACCGGGGTGATCTCTCCCCAATTCTGGCGCAGCAACTTTCGTTATGCAGCGATAATCCTGGTGGTATTTGGAGCCCTGATAACCCCTGACGGCAGCGGGATCACCATGTGGTTCCTCGCAGGCCCTATGATTGGGCTTTATATCGCTGGTATGCTCGCCATCGAAAGAAGGGCTGCAAAGGAAACTAAGCTTTAAATCTACACCCGTACTATCTATTGCAGATGGCTACAGTAGGACTGTCTGAACTCTTCATGCAGTTCGCAGGCCTTGGAGGCTGGGAATGGGTAATCATAATTGGCCTTATAGTGGTGGTCTTTTTCGGCGTAAAAAAGATCCCCGAGCTTGCCAGGTCGTTTGGCAAGGCCACCGCTGAATACGAGAAGGCAAGGATCCAGGCCAAGAAGGAGATCCAGCAGCTTAAAACCCAAGGATCCCTAGGCAGAGAAAAGCTAGAATCGATAGCAGAGACTCTCGGAATTGACTATACAAACAAGAACGATGATGAGTTGCGAACCGCAATCGATGTAGAAATAAACAAGAGCAAGCAATAGCTCTTTTCACCTTGTAAAGCAAGGCAATCTGGGCAACACTTTTTTCCATATCAGCAACTGTTTTATTACATTCTCCGCTCAACACTAGCCGTTGATCGGGCTGCAGCAGATTACTACCATGGTGGACAGATATGACCTAAAAAATGTCACTTTGGGTACCATCGGCAGCCATTCTGGTCTTGAAGTGATGGACGGAGCAAAGGACGAGAACATGAAAACCGTCTGCATCTGCCAGAAGGGGAGAGACCTTCCTTACCGCCGCTTCAAGAGGCTTGCCGACCAAATAATGCTGCTTGACAAATTCTCAGACATTCTCAACAGGGAAAATCAGGAGAAGTTGAGGGAGATCAACACTGTCATGGTGGCAAACCGCGCATTTACCGCGTACCTGGGCTACGACAATATTGAAAATAATTTCAAGGTTCCTGTCTTTGGTAATCGGTCGATGCTGCGGGCCGAAGAACGCACGGCGCCGAGGAATCAGTACTACCTTCTGGAAAAGGCTGGCCTGCGCCACCCGCGGTTGTACAGAAAACCGTCAGAGATAGACGGGCCGGCGATCGTGAAGGTGCAGGAAGCAAAACGCAAACTAGAAAGAGCATTCTTCTTTGTTTCCTCGTATGAAGATTTCAAGAAAAAAACAAAGCAAAAGATCGAGGATGGAATGATTAGCAAAAGCGACCTTGATTCGGCAGCGATTGAGGAATACGTGATCGGAACTTATTTCAACCTCAATTTCTTCATGTCTCCTCTCTCCGGCGAGGCGGAATTTCTCGGGATCGAAAGGAGGCTGCAGACAAACCTCCACGACTTTATCTCTCTTCCCGCCAGGCAGCAGATGGAACTGGACCTGCAGCCACAGAACATCGAAGTCGGACACACGCCGGCCAGCATCCGCGAGTCGCTGCTGGAGAAGGTGTTTGAGATGGGCGACAAGTTCGCAGTGGCTGCAAGAAAAGAATATCCTCCCGGAGTTATCGGCCCGATTTCACTTCAAAGCATAGTGACGACTGATCTTGATTTCGTTGTCTATGACGTGTCGCTCAGGGTTCCTGGAAATCCGATAATGGCTACAACGAGCCCTTACACCAAGTATTACTTTGGCCACACCATGGGCGTAGGCAGGAGGATCGCCATGGAAATCAAGCAGGCAGTAGCCGAGAGAAAGCTACGGGAAATCGTAACCTAGTTTTTAGACCGACTCGTGCCCTTGGTGGGACAGCCTTTCGCGCTCAGCCTGGACTTGGTCTTCAATATCAAATAGGCTTCTCCTGACCTTTATTGGGACGTCATAATATGCCGCCAGGGCTATTGCATCCGATGCTCGGTAATTGCGAAGCACCAATTCTCCCTCTCGTTTCTTGAAGTAAAGGTTTGCCCGCAAGACAGAGCCGCTTGGATAAACCCTTACTTCGACTAGCAGCAGATCTTGCAGCACTGCAATGTCCTCAACCAAATTGTAGATGGTCGGTATGCTTGCCTTGTCTCCGCTTTGGAAGCGCGAAATATGCTGTGCTACCTCGCCGGAGAATGCCCGCATTGGAAATTCCCTGCCGTCATTGGACAGAAGCACTAGGACGCCTTCGAGTCCCATTTTGTCTGCATGGCCTACCTGGCTTATCCTTGCCGAGATGTATTCCTCATCTTCTTGATGAGATTGTGGCACGTTCTAACTTGGGCAAACCGAGAATTAAGGGTTTATGGTCGAAGCCGATAGGAATTAATTTGCATCTTGCTCGAATATCCGATGCGGGCCATGGACGATAAGCGCTGGCAAAGCATGCGCGAGAGCGGATTCAGAGTCCTTCTAGCAGGGGGATTTTCACTTTTGATTGCGTTTGTGCTCTATTCTCGCTTCACCGTGCCTTCATCGGGCTTGATGGTAAATGCCCAGAACCTGACGAACCTTGCCTATGGGATGCTTGCAATAACGGCAGTGTCGATGGCATCTATACTGTATGGGGCGTACACTATCCTCCGGTCAGAGCAGCTGCGCACCGCTGGAACCAACAGCCTGATGGCATTTATCACTAGGGCACTCGAAGGCAAGAATTTCTGGAAGACGGTTGCCGTTGCCGCAATTGGCTACGGGATCTTTTTCGGATTTCTATCGCAGATCTTTGTCTACAGGACGGATGTGTCATTCAGCGAAAAGGGGATCGTTGTTCCTTCTACAGAGATAATCCCATGCTGCAGCGCACCGGGGTATGTTCCAATGTTTACCGCCTACATAACCGACCACTTTTTGATCCTCGTCATACCCGTCAACGTAATGCTTGCTACAATAGTCTCTGCACTCGTGGGACTCAACGTAGCCCTGAGCGTTTACGCCTACAGGTTGAGGCAGTCTCTTAAAACAAAGAACTCTATAATAGGTGGAATCGGTGCGACGACCGGGCTGTTCGTAGGCTGTCCAACTTGCGCAGGCAGCCTCTTCTCTGCATTCCTTGGTATTGGGATCGCGGGAGCCGGCACGAGCGCCGCAGTGCTGGCGCCATTTCAGACGCTCTTTATCGCTGCGAGCATACCTGCATTGGTAATAGCGCCATTCCTTATCGCAAGGGGGATCCGGTCAGTTTCAGACTGTAGGCTTTCTTGACTTTTTTGCTTCGGCCAGGATTTCAGACTTTGGCGCCCTTTTTGAAGCGTTATCAAGATACATCTGAACGTGGGGCTCGGCTACCCAGATCTTTTCGTCCCCAAAGAGATAGCCGTAACGCTGTGAGCTGCCGATCTTTTCGCGATTTTTCAAGATTTCGAGATAGCCAGCCGGTATCGACTCTTCATCATAGCCGTGCTTTCTTGCAATAGAATCTATGGTATCGTGAATTCCGGAACCGTGCTGCGCGGCTTCCTTTATCCTGTATGCGATGTCCCTTGGAATGCCGAGCTTCTCTGCTACTTGCCTGTGAACGTGCTTGCCAAACACGTCCGATCCATCCTTAACGTTTAGGTGAAGATCGGTAGCAAGGGCAACTTTGATTACCTCTGGATCGAGGAACGGCTCTCGAAGTTCGATGCTATGGGCCATGGTAATCTTGTCCTCACGTTCCAGAGTTTCCTTGTAAAGTAACAGCAGATCCTCGACCATGTGTTCGCGTAGCTTGCTGTACCCTTCCTTTTCCGCTACTTTTGCATACCATGAGTAGCCTCCGAACAGCTCGTCCGCTCCTTGGCCCGTAATCATGACCTTGATTCCATCTTTATGTGCGAGCGCGACCGCGCCATAGACTGGGAGTGCAACTTCGACTTGGCCGGCGTTAGAATCCTCTATGACGTCTATCACCTTTGGAATGAGGTTTTCAACCTCTTCCTCGGTAAATTCGCATACCTTGAGCTCCAGACCGAGCCTCTCTGCTATTTGCCGTGCATAGGCGATGTCATTTGAACCCTTGACTCCGCCTGTATAGCATACCACTTCTGGGACCATCTCGGACGCGATCTGCGCAACAAGTACACTATCAATCCCGCCAGAAAAGATTATTCCAATCTTTTTGAAATCCTGGGTGCGCTTTTTCATCGATTCAAGCAATGCGACCTTGTAGGCCTCTACCGCAGACTTCATTGTCCTGTACACTATCTTTCTGCTCTTTGGAATTGGAGCCGCGACTTGGAAACTCTGAATCCCGCCGTCTGAAGATATTATTATTGCAGAGCCTGGGAGTATTCTCCTGGTAGGCTCTGGCAGCCCTATCCTCCACAATGCCTTTCTTTCTGAGGCAAAGGCAACGCAGTCCTTCGTTTCTGCATAGTAAAGCTGTCTTACTCCGATCCTGTCTCTGACAAGCGCGACCTCTCCTGTCTTTTCGTCCTTGATGGCCAGCGCGTATACGCCGTCAAGTTCTGCAACGGTCTTTTTGATTGCTCCAAGGAAGCTACTTTTCTTTGCATTTTCTTCAAGAAGGTGGACGATAATTTCGCTGTCAGTCGTGGTTGTAAGCTTGTGTCGCTTTTCGATTTTGTTTCGAAGCGACTTGTAATTGTAAATCTCGCCGTTGTGCTCTAGAATAAAACGTCCGTCGCAGCTAGTAAAGGGCTGTGCGCCGCACGTGCCGCCGACGATTGCCAGTCTGGTATGACCCAACGCACTGCTTCCTCGTACCTGCTCGAACTGGCTCTGAAGCGCGCTGACAGAGTCATATTTCATTACCCTGCCGTCCGCTACTAAACCAGCGCCGTCTGGTCCGCGGTTAACCATGCACTGCAGCATCAACCCAACTTGCGGGACCACGTTCTCCCCGCTCTTGCTCATAATACCTGCTATTCCACACATTTCTTATCTATCCAAATATGAAAAGCCGAAGACCTGCCAAAACAGGCTTTTCGACTTCAACTACTATTTTTTAACAGGCATTACATAAAAAGATTTATGCAGCGAATTCTAAAACCCTTAACATATCGGGTATCTGAACAACATTGTTGCTGGCTTTGGCAATCATGTCGTCTTTTGGCATGAATGACACTCCGACGCCGGCTCGTTGTACCATGCAGATGTCGGATTTGGTGTCCCCCACAGCCATCGTGCGTTCTATTGGGATACCAAACCTGCGGGCCTGCTCTTCAAGATGGTAGCGTTTGCAGACGGAAATCTTGCAAAAGCAGCCAATTTTCTCCCAACCAAGAGGCATTTCAACGCGCCCGGTTAGCCTGCCATCTAGGATCTCCAGCAGGTTTGCCGCGACAAAATCCATGCCCAATCTCGTCATCAGGATTTCTGCAGCAACGGTGTAGCTGTCGCTTATTATGCCGACTCTGCATTTTTTTTCCTTAAGGATTGCAACAGTACGCTCGGCGTTCTTTGTAAGGGGGATCGATTCTACCGCATTTTCCAGGTCAGTCTTTGTGATCCCGGAAAAAAGGGCCGCTATTGTCTTCGTTTGCAAATGCCCTTCCACCCTGCTTGCCTGGATTTCTCTTACTTTCTCTGCTAGTCCAAACCTCTCTGCAAGCGCGAAGACTAGGCGTCCCTGGGTCAGGGTTCCGTCCATGTCAAATGCTGCAAGTCCTACATCCATTACTGCACGTACGTTGCCGCCTTGCTTAGAATCTTTGCGAGGAGCCTTAGGTCAACATCCTTGAACGGCTCTATTTTTTCAGACACCGGCGGCTCCTTCTCGTTCTCATCTAGCATCCCCCTGCCCTGAAGCGACTCTATGATTTTTTCCCGCAACTTTGGGGGACAGATCTTGCTATGGTAGACAGAGCCGAGCGAGGCCATGACCATTTCCTTCAGATGCTCTTCTCCCTTGTCTTCATGGAAATGGGGGTTTCTGGTTTCGACCTGCATGACTTCGACCCCCTTGTCCAGTGCTTCCTGGTACTGTGTCGGGATGAGTCCTCCAAACTCTTCCAAAATCTGGACTATCTCGAATGACTCTATGGAGTAACCTGAAGAAAATGAAAGCAGCTCTGCGAGCTTGATAGACATGCAATGCTCGCCAGAATTCCCTGTTCGCATTACTTCGGTCTCAAACCCTGTATAATATGAAATGAGGGAATTGAGATGTTGATTTGTCATCTCAGAGACCCTCCCCCATTTGCTAAAGTAAAATCCGGTCTCTGACATTTTGGGCTTGTATATCCATGAAACGCGTACCATCAGGTAAGGGGTCTCAGACATTGCGATCCCTGACGCAAAGATCTTTACGTATTCATTGACCGCTCCCGGAACATAGTTGTCGGCGTCGATGAACCCGACATACTCCTTTCCGGCCATTTTTGCCAGAAGCATTCCAAGGACCATTCCTTCAGCCTTTCCGCTGCGCACAAGGTCATCCGGTCCTAAAAGACTGGAATACCCTATCTCCTTTAATCCTCTTGAGACATCCGGGTCACTCTGGTGCAGTATTATGGCGTTGCGACCTACAAAGCGGTTGAACTGCTGCAGCGCATCTTTCTCGAGTTTGTACCTGTCGACCGGCTGCCGCGGGCTGTTTGATACGATTATTGTTAGGCAGTCGTGCGGAATACCGCTGAGTACGCCTTCGAGAAGGCGCAGTCGCTCGCCCTTGATCGGGATGACAATTGCCATCCTTCTTTCAATCTCTGCGATCCTGTCATTTCCGACCTTCATTATG
>JAKEIF010000218.1 GCA_022545875.1 Nitrososphaera sp. | reverse complement strand
TAGCAAGGAAATAATTGCTGTCGATGACGGCTCAAGCGACAATACTTTTACAGCGGCCTCCCGGTGCCGTGAAAAGTTTGGCAAAGATGTGTTATTTTCAGTCATTAGAAAGCCGGAAAACGGAGGCAAGTCATCGGCGATTAACCACGGGCTGCTATTTGCAAAAGGCGAAATTGTTGTAACTGTAGACGCCGATTCGATAATCGCAAGAGATGCACTCAAAATGATAGTAAAGTACTTCCAGAACCCAAGCGTCGCAGGGGTCGGGGGGAACATCAAGGTGCTAAACCGGGTTGGTCTGCTCACGAATTGCCAAGCGTTGGAATATGTCGTGGGGATAAACCTCTGGAGGAGGGCGTTTGATATCTTTGGAGTAGTCATGGTCGTGCCCGGCGCGCTGGGCGCGTTCAACAAGAAGGTGCTTCGGCAGACGGGCAACTACGACAAGGACACGCTTACCGAGGATTTCGACATTACGATAAAGGCACTCAAATGCGGCAAGGTCGTCCAGGCAAGTTCCGGTGCCATGGCCTACACCGAGGCTCCTGCGACCCTGGGTGATTTTTACAAGCAGAGGATTCGCTGGTACCGCGGGAACATGCAGACTTTTGTCAAGCATAAAGATATCGCCACCAATTCCCGGTACGGAATGCTCCGAAAATATGGCTACCCCATCACCGTATTTACAATGCTGATGCTTCCAATTCTTGGCATCCTTATCGGCGCCGCGGGGATAATCGCACTCATTCAGGGAATGTGGATGTTTATGCTCTTTTCATTTCTGCTTTTCACATCGCTCCAGTTCGTTCTTTCTTCCATTGCGCTATTGATAGACGAAGAGGACGACTGGAAAGTGGCGCTTTACTCTCCCCTGATGGTGGTGGGCTACAAGCACCTGGTAGACCTGATAATAATCAAAGGAGTACTAGATGTCGCGTTTAGGAGAAAGAATCTGAGATGGAATTCAGCAAAAATTGAAGAGGGCGCAGAGGCGCCTGTTCAAAAAGATCTGCGCTCCTCTGACGTCTAGGCGTTCAGAGGGATCGCTTTTCCCAGCCAAAGCGCGAGTGCGCGACCTTCATGCAGTCTGCAAGGGCCGCCTTTGACTTGAGGAATGAAAATTTGCCTTCTGCCATCTGGTCTCGGTATTTCTTGGTGTCAAATGCATCGCTCAGGATAAAGCGGATCTTTGAGCTCGCAAGTTTCTTTAATAGCTCTGTAAAGCCGGCCTCTACCCCCGTGGAATTGCCATAAGTTTCCACCAGCTTGTCGAACCTGCTGTCGTTTATCAGTCCCTGAATAGTCAGGCACCAGATCAGGTTCTTGGCTTTTGGCGCGTAGCCGTACTTGTCGGCTCCCTGGCTTTTTATTTCCCGAATCACGCTCTGCAGCCTGTACTGCACTTTGTACAGCAGCACGAGCTTTCTCGGATCTACTTGCAAGAACTGATCCTTAAAGGCGTCTTTGTACCATGACTCACTTTCAAAGACTTCCTTCATCTCTGAAATCCTGTCCACCTGCCCGCGTGCTGCAAGGAGCGTCTGTGCAAACTTGCGGACCTCCACTACTCCTTTCTCCGCATCGAGGCTGCCTTCAATGTCCTCTTCCATTATGTTCTTGTAGGCATTCTCCCTGCGCTCGTAGTAGATCCCCTGCTTTGCAAAGATTTCCTCCAGGCTTATCTGGACAAGGTCATTGGCCCTCAAATTCCAAGGCATTATCGGGTTCTGTCTATTGTTGTTTATCGTGACTCGCTGCAGAAATGCGTCGTCTCTTGATTGGATTATCCTTGCCATCACCTTTGTTTCTTCAAGCATCTTTTGAAGCGATGTTGGTGCATCCGCTGTCGTTGCGAGCAGCCTGTTGTTGTCGTGAACTGTGGCCTCTTCTTTTCCCGAGCCCTTTGAAACCGCTTGGCTCTTCTTGCCTTTCTGGGACAATCGCCTCTGCCTGTGGGCCTCCTCGTCGACGAACTGCTTGATTATCTTGACAGTCTGAGCGCCGTTGAGAATTCTTGGCTCGACCATCCTTACGCTTGATGGCCCGTTGATTTCAAGTATCTGCGCTGTCAAAGTAATGCCATTGTGGTAGAGCGTAAAGTTTTGTGGATCTTCATGCTGCTCAAGGATCGTGCGAAGCGAACTTCTGATCTGGATGTTTGTCATCTCTCCTTCGTCGAGCCCCGAGCGCAGGTTCTTTTCAAAAAACCGCTCTCCAAGGTCGCCATACATGCGGTGCAGATCCGCAAGTGACAGAAAAGTCACGGTCATTTGGTTTCCGCTGCGGCCCGTTTCAGCATTTTCGGCGCGTGTTGGAGGAATGGCAAGCGAGCCATCAAAGTTAATGACATATTCCGCCGTCTGCCTTGAAGAAGT
>JAKEIF010000217.1 GCA_022545875.1 Nitrososphaera sp. | reverse complement strand
GAAAGCCTGTACGAGCCGGTTCAGATAGAGGCCAAGTTTTCGACTATACTCCCAGACACCATATCACCAGTTATCAAACTCTCGGTACCAAAGTTCGTTGGGTCCAGTTCCGTCAAGATCCCTGTAGTAATAGAGGAAGACAACCCCGCGGGATGGACGTATACGCTGGACGGCGGAGAGCCCGCTAGAGTGGGAGCCGCCGCCATCGACATTGGATCGTCTAGTACGACATTTGAGATCGAGCTTGTAACGGCGGACCTTTCAGAGGGCGTCCACAGCTTACGCATAGATTCTTCGGACGCGGTCGGCCATTCGTCATCGGCTGTCTCTGCATTTGAAGTAGATAGATCTCCTCCATCCATCGATATCTACGTTGAACCGCAAAACTCAACAAGACAGCCAGCAGGAGAATTGATAATTCTTGCACGAGACTCAGCGCTGGCCTGGGATGTTAATGACCGAAATGGTGTGACCATGCCTGTTTCCGTGGCGCTGCCGGGCGCAGCGCAGTTACAGACAGGCAGGTCCTCCTCCGCACCGCTGAACGTCACCGACCTTGCGGACGGCAGATACAACTTTAGTATCGCCGCCCAGGACGCAGCAGGAAACAATATGACAAAGACCGTGCAGATTCTAGTAGATAAGACGCAACCAGCCGTTAGTCTTGTGGCACCTACCGCATTTGAACTGCGTGGGCTTGCCAAGATGGCAGTCGCCGCATCTGACAGCAACCTAAAAGAAGTCTTGCTCAAGATCGGCGAGAGGAGGACGGTCGACGTGACCGGCATGACCGAATATACACTTGATACGTCCGAGCTCACTGATGGTCAGCATACGCTCACCTTGTTGGCGACGGATCTTGCAGGCAACGAGGGATCTGCGACTGCAAACATTAACGTGTCAAATCTAGCACCGCAGCTAACTTTTTCGGCGATACTGGGGCTCATAGCCGGCGGAGCAATCGCCTCAGGAGCGTGGCTGGTGATCTTGCGCGGAAAACGACGCCAGTCACCCAGCCAATAAATCCCGTTGGCGTCATTTGCTTACGATTTATTCATGGACCTTGAGGGTCTGCGTAGCAAAATTGCAGCAAAAAGTCCACGCTCCGATTAGCCATTAGAGCGCGGCCCCCGCGTCTTTTCCTATTCTAGTCGTTTTCGGCGAATGAGCTCCGCCTCTGTCGGGTTTCCGAGCATGAACGAACCGATACTGATCTTTCCACTGCCCGCATACGTCGCAATGTTGACACCTGTCGTAGAAGTTTTGCTGTCCAGCAGTTTCAAACCAACAGGCAGTGTGCCTTCGCCGAAAAGGCGTTTGCCGGCACCGACGGTAAGAGGAAAGGTCCACACCCGAAACTCATCGATCAAATCATTCTTCAAAAGCGTCTGGATAAGATTGCTACTTCCATGGACCTGAATTTCGGGTCCGTCTTGTTTTTTGAGCTCGATTATTTCTTTCACAGCGTCGTCCATGATGAGTGTCGAGTTTTCCCAGTCTGTTTTGGCAAGAGTCTTTGAGACGACATATTTCCTCGCGCTGTTCAATCTGTCTGCTATCACTGCGTTCAGTTTATCTGGGTCATTTTTCATATATGGCCAATGTGCTGCGAATATGTCGTAGGTCTTCCGACCAAGCAAGAGATCAAAAGGCTTTGACATCGACTCAACTATTACCTTGCCCATCATTTCATCCCAGTAGTTGACTGACCACCCGCCGTACTTGAAGCCGCCAGTGGGATCTTCTTCCGGGCCGCCCGGAGCTTGCATGACACCGTCAAGCGTTATGAAGGTATTTGTGATAATTTTTCTCATGATGACGTCTCCTTCCGCGACTGGGTTTTTAAGCAATTTGCGGAATGCATGGATTAGTGCAAATCTATCGCATGGAACTTACGATCTCTGGAATCTTCTAGCCATTAAGTCGTGCCTTATGACAGGTATAAAATTTTAAATAGTGAATAGGACAAATTGGATTTGCACATGAGTGAAGACAGGAAGGCAGCGAGTATGCACGCAAGCAGCAATGCAAGCTTGGTCGAGCTTTCAGAAAAAAATTTTGACGAGATAGTCGGAGGAAACAAGCCTGTCTTGGTAGATTTTTGGGCCACTTGGTGCGGCCCTTGCCAGTTCATGCTCCCGATCTTTGACAAGCTGGCTAAAAAATACGGCGCCAAGGTCAATTTCGGTAGGCTAAACGTGGACGACAACCAAGGCGTCGCAATGCGCTATGACGTCTACGCAATCCCGACCTTCATAATGTTCATGAACGGGAAGGCAGTGGACAGGGCTGTCGGGGCGGTCGGAGAAAAAGGTCTAGAAGGCCTGCTTCAAAAGTACCAGTAATTACAGGTACCCAAACGCCGGATCGTTCTTTCTTTTCATTGCCACGACCAGATTCAATATTACTTTTTCCTGCTCATTCAGCCTGTGGTTGAACCTTTCAAGCAGCTGCTTTGCCTGGTATCCGTTGAGGTCTGTGTAAAATATATCACCTTCGTTTATTTGCCTCCCAATGGTCGGGCCGTTTATCGAGACCGCCACCTGCATGCCGACAGTCGCTTCATCGATGGTCTTGCCGCTTTCCTGGACCTGATGGATAATTCCAACCTTCTTGCCTTCTTCGTTTATCACTGCAATCTTTTGCTTCAGCTTGCCTGCCAAGACCTCTGCGCCAAACACAGATGGATCATTACGCCTGAAAACAAACCCCTTCATGAACTGGAATTTGCAGACAGGCGGAAGCTCGTTAAAGAGAATTGATTCCTCATGTTCCTTTTGATATGCAACCCAGTCGGTATAACTGCGCACAAGGTTGTAGATTATTTGTTCATTGAATATCTTGACTGACCTGTCCTGCGATTCCCGTTCGGCATCTTCGAGCACTTTGACGCTAAATCCCAGGATGACTCCCAGGTACCTATCATTCTCTCTAACTGCTGACGCCTCGATTACATCTCTTCTTGTAATATTGCCAATGTCTGCGACCCTTATTGGAACATCTGCCTTCTTTAGCAGATCCGTTATCGCTTCAAGTGAGCCAATTGTATCGCATTTGAGCGTCACTCCGTGAGCGTCTGTATTGCTCACGAACGCATTCTTGACTTCAGACTCGACCAAGGACTCGAGCCGTTTGTGCTCCTCTTCCCCCAAAGACTTGTCATATACATAAAGCGGACTTCCGGCGAGAACTCCTTCAAGTTCCGGAGAAGTGATTTTGAGTCCAGCTGCGGCCACTACTTCATTGACTGGCTTGAACTTGTCGCGAGGGTCGCGCATTTCGTCGAGCGGCTTTGGCAGGAGCAGTGCCTTGATGCGCGTGGATATTGCCCCGTCTCGCTTGCCTACAACTATGGTATCGCCCTGCCTGAGTGTGCCGTCGAGGAGTATTACGTTTGCAGATGGACCTAAACCCGTTTCTTCGTGGAATTCAAGAACTATTCCCCTGGCAGGACCTGATGCATGACGCTCCAGTCGCTTTGACAGGTACTGCTGCGCCATGCCCACCAACACGGCCAGCAGCTCTGGTATCCCTACACCGCTGCGCGCGCTTACCGGCACAATCGCGACCTCCCTTGTAAAGTCCTTGACTCGCCAAAATGCCTCTGAAGGGTAGCCCAGCCTCGAAAGCGAACCAACCACCGTATAGATTTTTTCATCGAGCAGTGTCTGGACAGACGCTTCCTGTTTCTTTTCCTCTTCCGTAATAAAGTTGGAGCCTGAGCGCCAACCCCTAATCATGTCGACTTTATTGAGTGCGACAACAAAGGGCACCTTGCGCTTTTTCAGGATATCGATGCTTTCAATCGTCTGGGGCTCAAAACCTTTGTTTACGTCCGCCACCACAATCGCAATGTCTGCGGCGGATCCACCGCGGGCGCGAAGGTTTGCAAAAACCTCGTGGCCTGGCGTGTCGATAACTAAAAGGCCCGGTATCGGAGTTTCGGCCTTGGCAAGCTTTCCATAAAGCGGCCCTGTGATCTCCTTTATCGTTTCTACTGGAAAAAAGCTGGCACCGATGTGCTGGGTGATGCCGCCAACCTCTCGGGCCTGAACAGCAGTGCCGCGTATCTTGTCAAGAAGCGAAGTCTTGCCCGAGTCTACATGACCCAATACAACAACAACTGGTTGGCGGAGCTCCACGAGTCAGCGTCAACTGAAAATCACTCCCGACTCCTTATTGAAGCTTTCAGCGGAATCCGAGGCATGAATAATATTGTCGGTAAAGCCCAGTCCAAAGTCACCGCGTATAGTCCCAGGCGCCGCTTCAAAGGACTTTGTAGCGCCTATCATGAGCCTGACAGTATTAACGGCATTATTCCCTTCGAGGATGCAGGCAACGACAGTGCCGGACGAGATGAACGATACGAGTTCGCCAAAGAACGGCTTTTCTTTGTGAACAGAGTAAAAGTCTTGGGCTTTCTCTTTGGTAAAATTGTAAGTCTTTAGCTGTTTAATCTGGAAGCCTTTTTCTTCAAAGCGAGCCAATATCTTCCCAGCAAGTTGCCGCTTGAAGCCGTCTGGCTTGACTACGATTAGAGTCTGCTCCACTGCCATCCGCCGACACTACTTTTTGACGCGCAGTCCGCCCTTTACGTACTTTGTAGTCCACTTTAATTTTCTGGGGTCTCTGCGGAGGACGCGCAGATTCTTTTTACACTTGCTGGAGCAGGTCCACTGGATCTGTCCGTCGTTTTTTATCAGCATGACTCCGTGGCCTGCTGAAATATGCTCACCACAGAAATAGCAGTTCTTAAGAGAAGTTGCTGACTTGCTCATCTAGATCACCTAATCTTGCGAGCCTCTCGCTCTGTCTCCCTTAGCATTAATATGTCATTCATTCTTACAGCACCTTTAACGTTTCTAGTCAGAATGCGTCCCCTGTCTTTTCCCTCAAGGACCTTAACCCTTACCTGGATGACTTCGCCTGCGATCCCAGTCCTGCCTACGACCTGGATTACTTCAGCAGGAACGACCTTTTCTTCAGTCTTGCTCAACCGTCAGCCACCCTTGGATTACTCTTTCTTTTCCTTCTTGGCGCCGATTGATGTGACGACCTGCTCGATAATGTGCTGAGCCTCGCCTGCTTCAATTATTGTGGCTGCCGCAGAGCCAACGTCGATTCCTAGCGACGCACCCAGCTGCTGCTTGCTTGGCACAAAGATAAAAGCTGCATTTCTTTCCTCACAAAGGATCGGGAGGTGGGCCACTACCTCTGGTGGTTCCACGTCTTCAGCAATAACTACAAGCTTTGAGATGCCGCGCTCGATTGCTTTGGTAGTCTCGTTGGTGCCCTTGCGAACCTTGCCGCTCTGCTTTGCAACTCTGACTGCCTCGTACACTGCGTTCACGACATCTTTAGAAACTTCAGGATACTTTGTCGCGTAATATGGTTTACTCAATTGGTATCACCCATTGGGATCATCTTAGTTTTGACTAGAAGAATAAGCGTATTAAAAACGTTTATTCGATCAAGCGATCTTGGATTGTACGAGCCTTCTGTATTCCTCGACTTTTGAATCGAGGAGGGATTTGTCGGTTGACTCGGCGTACATTCTGATCAGTGGCTCAGTTCCGCTCGGCCTGACCATCACCCAGGTCTCCTCGTCTATCCAGACCTTCGCCCCGTCGAGAGTGTCGACCTTCTTTGGGCTTCCGTGCTCAATACACGCTTTGACGGCGTTATCAATATCTTGCCGCGACTTGCAGACAAATTTTGTCTTGAATTGGTACATCTTTGGAAGGCTGCTGACAAGCTCAGAGAACGAGGAGCCGGAAGCCGCAAGCATGTCAAGAATTAGAGCGGTCGCCATCGCTCCGTCCCTTACCTGGTTCAAGGCTCCATACATGAAACCCCCGTTTTCCTCTAGTCCCAGAAGAGCCTTCCGCCGCACCATTTCCCTTGAAACTTCAACGCTTCCGACTTTAGTGTGGATAACTTCAGAGCCTGCCTGCTCTGCGACCTTTGAAAGCATCATTGTGGTGTTGACGGGACAGACAACTTGGGCTCCTTTGTGTTTCTCCGCAAGGAGATGCCTCACGAGGAGCGCGCCGGTCTTATCTCCCCAGTGAATGACACCGGTGTTGTCACAGAACATGCTCCTGTCGCCGTCCCCGTCATACGCTGCGCCAAAGTCTGCGCCGGAGCTCGTCACAGTATCAGAAAGAAGTCCTAGGTTGTCCGGCGTCGGCTCAGAGCCTCGCCCCGGAAAGTCGCCGTCAATATGGCCATTCACCACAATGACCTTGCAGCCGAGCTTTTGCGCTAGCATCGGCGCCACTGCTGCCTGTGCCCCATTGCCTGTGTCCATGACAACTGTAAATGATTTTGATCTAATATTGTCAGAATCTACGAGCGCGATAGCCGCGTCAATGTATGAGCTGACGACTTTTTCGTCAAGATAGTCATTTCCATTCCCGTCAATGCGAGAAAATGTTCGTGAGTAGTAAATGTCTTCCACTGTCAGCTCGTCTTCACGCGATATTTCTACACCATCAGACGCAGTAGGCTTGAGGCCATTATAGTGCGGCGGATTGTGTGATGCGGTGATCATTATCCCGCCATTGTAGCCGAGCTTCTTTGCAGCGTATTGCAAGCAGGGAGTCGGGACAAGGCCGGCATATCCTACATCCAGTCCTGCCGAATTTAGCGATGATCTGACTAGCTTTGATAATGCGGGGCTTGACTTGCGGCCGTCGTTTCCAACGACTATCGGGCCCTTGCCGAAATAGGTTCCCAGAGAATAACAAAGATCGATAACTAGCTCATGGGTCAGCTCTTGGCCATATACGCCGCGGACTCCATTGGTGCCAAACAGGCGCGGCCTGGTGCTAGCGGGTTGCATAGGCACCGATTGTCTGCTTTTGGTAGATAAATGCTATGTCGCAGGCGCTATGTCGGAAAAATCCCATCGGGAGAGAACATAAATTTGGCTAGGAGATGAGCAGTTCTGCGCGGGGGTTGCCAAGCCCGGTCAACGGCGCAGGTCTCTTTTGTACAAGAGTGCGAGGCTTAGAATGATCCGGGCGATGCTCGGGGTCCTACAACCCTGTTCCTTAGGGATTCGTGGGTTCAAATCCCACCCCCCGCACTATTTCAACTACTGATGTTTTGTACGCACTGTCTTACTATGGCATTAATGGTTGTCAAAACTGGACAGCCGACTGATCATGCAGTCTTTGATTTTAGGACTTGCGGATAAAGTATTTGACAATGCCCATGCGGCGAGACCCGCGTTCTGACAG
>JAKEIF010000216.1 GCA_022545875.1 Nitrososphaera sp. | reverse complement strand
TGCTTGTAAGCTGGATCATCTTGTCAGTGATCTCGGCATGGTAAAAGTTCACAAGGTTCCTATCTGTTACAAGGATTGTGACGTCTTCCTTTGCCTCTTCCAGCATCCTCTTTATCTTTGAGTTGATCGAGTTCTCGCCCATCACTATCTGATAGCTTTCCTTCTTGTCAGAATCCTGGATCACAGTATTGCTGACAATGGAATCGATCATCTGCTGGTATCCTTTCTTTTTCTCTGCAATCTGCTGTAATGCGTTTTGCTTTGTCTGTACCAGGCAGTCTATTACTTCCTGTATGGGCAAAGCATAGTATTTTTGTGGTCTGTCAAAGGTAGAGAAGACAACTCCCTTGGAAAGCAATGTAGATATGTAGTTGTATGTTTCTGTTCTCTGTATTCCTGTGTGCCTCGAAACATCGCTTGCTGTCGAGTTTCCGTGCGTCATAAGGAACAACAGTATCCTTGCTTCGTTCAGTGTAAGGTCTAGTTTCTGCAGTTCTGCGATTAAGCCATTCTCCACTTCTGAATACGGGTTTGACACCTTCAATTCATCCATTTTGAAGCTAGCTGCCATTTTTGATCGTGGAACTGGAACATTGCTCTGGAATTATATAAAGTAGCTGTTGTATGTAGAGTACCACATAGATAGTTTTGCGCAAAAGCACGTTTGCGGATATAAGACCTAGGCACAAACTTTGTAATATTTACAACATTTTCCTGGCAAGACATTAGCCGTCAGTAATGCAATCTACAGGTGCTTGGGCATCATAGGCTCGATTATGACGACAGGGTCATGTACACTTCCATGAATTCCTTGGCAATGTCCGTAGGCTTTTCCACTATTCTCGCATTTCGGATGGTCTTCTTGATGCTTCCACTACCAACTCCCATTGCTATCAGATCTATCCCATTCCTCCTAAGCTCCTTGACAGATACACCAAACTCCTCTTCTACCTTTGAGTAGCCTGATGCAACGCCGTCTGAGACTAGGATCATGAAATTGTGGTCCTTGCTGTGAGGCTTGACAAGGTTGGCGCACGCCCTTATCGCGTCCGGGATATGAGAAAGCCCGCTCATCGTCAAACCGCCGATTCTTGCCTTTACGAGATTGTCGTATCGTTCAGAATAGTGCTTTATGCATGTAAGTTCGTCAGAAAACGCAAACATGGCCCAAGGACTTGACCCGAGAATCGAATGCGCAGTCTCTGCCAGGCAAATGGCGATTGCACGCAGCTCGGTACTCGATCCGCTCAGGCTCTTGCTGGAATCGATTAGAATGCTCCATGTTTCCTCTTTTAGGAGTTCTTCGTCTCTCGTAAAGATGTCATTTCTATTGGATTCGCTTGCTATGGCCTGAATTGCCAATTGCAAGTCTATGTTTCCGACTTCTTGGAAGGTATTCTCGTCAAAGGCATTCTTTACCATTCTGACGCGCTCTGAGATTTTTCTTATGTCCGGTGAGAGCTCGGCGTGCATTTTTGAGAAATTTACATAGTCGCAGTTTGGAAAGAGGACGCCGCTGAAATTGAGATTGCGCGTCGCATGCATTAGCTTTTCCATTATCTTTTCCCTGAATTTCAGTTCCCTCACTAACTCAAAAAAAGTCTCTTGCCATAGCGCGTCATCAACGGGCTGGATGGCTTTGACCACACGTCGTGCTTTTTTAAAATCGCTTTCAGCGACCAAGCTGGGAAGAAAAACACCTAAGGAGTCGGGACGACCTCTCTTGTCGAGGAGGTTAGAATACGGAAGATACAGGTTGTGCCATTTTCCCGGAATTCTTGACGCAGCTGCATACATGATATCGCACTGGTCACAAAGTTCATTCCATCTGAAACGCTTGCCATCGATTTTGGCAGTTATATCCCGACTTAGCTGGTCAATAATCGCCTGGGAGAGCGACGGAGCAAGCGAACGGATCTTGTCTATGCACGACTCAAATTTGTCTACAACCTGCATGACAGGGGCAGACAGGCGAACAGGAACACCGAGCATGACTGACGCTATCGCACTCTGAGCCACAAGTGGATAGTCACCTCCCGACCGGTTCAGCAAGACAGTCGAAAGTCCGTCTGCGGATTTGATGATATCATTGTAAAAAGCGTCTCCTTGTACGGAGCGGATCCTTTGGCGGGCAAGTTGGTCCATAACTACGTTGATCGCATGCCTCGCCCTCAAAGGCTTGGGTTTTTTTGCAAGCCACTGCTTGATTTGTTCCCTATAGGCCCAGCGAAAAATTGCCTTGGCAGCAAGGAGTGATATCGAGGCTACAACAAGTTTTACCGATGCCACCTGGCCGAATTCGCTGTCCTCAAACGAAAAGGAACCATATGAAATAGTCTTACGCAAGAGGTTTATCGGCGGAATTCCAACCACGCAGTCGGAAAGTTGTCGGCCTGTCCTCAGAAATGGCGCGCCGCCGTCTGCAGGATATGCAAACCTCGCACTATCGAGTTGAGAGATCTGGAGCTCTGAGAACTTGTTGTATATTATTGAGTAGAACGAGTTCATTATACAAGCGACTCGGCACCCTGTGTCTGTGATGCAAGTGCTGGACCCGAAGCGGCTCGGATGATTCTCCTTACCACTTCTTGCGTCGCCATTTCGTCACTCGTTGTGGATATAATGGTTTCTTCTGCTGCCTTTTGTACGTCCATGCCGTCGGCAGTAAGCGTACCCCAGTTAATCAGGTCACCAACGGAAGGTGCGTAAGGCAAGTCGCCTTTCTTGTAGCTGGCCCTGAGCTGGCCTGCGACGCGAACCATCAACATAGCGACGTCTCTGCCTACGCCGCCCCTCTTTTCTATCAGCTGGACTTCGTTCTCGCTTATCTTGGAGCCAACGCTCAGATAGTCAAAGTTCACCCACACTGAAAGCCTTCTGCGAAATGCGGCGTTCAGCGGCTTTGTCCCGGAAAACTCGACTGAAAACGGGTTCATGCTAATAATGACAAACCCCAGTGGGTGGCGCGGAATTATTTCATTATCCTTCTCGTTAAGCACGATGTGTCCTCTGGTGTCAAGCAGCGGGTTCAGCCTCGTTGCTACGTCCTGCTTCATCATGTTGGCTTCGTCGAGATACAGTATCCCGCCGTGCCTGCACCACGAAACTATCTGGCCGTCTACCCAGTTTTCCTTTCCAAGTCCGATGTATCTACCAAAGAGGTCAAATGAAGTGGTTTGAAGTCCGCAGTTGATCTCCCACAGCGGCAGGCCGGCAATTTCGGCTACAAGGTAGACTATGTGGGTCTTGCCCGTTCCGCTAGGACCAATAAGGGCGCACTGCTTGAAGTGATGGAGTGCGCGCATGATTCTCTCAACATAATTCTCCCCCTTGTCGACATAAAGAGGGGTGTTTTTTGGAATTAGTTCAGAATTTGGTTCCTGAAATACGTGATTAGACGATAGGTCGTACTTTTCAATATTGTACTCCTTTTTCAGAGGAGATTCATATGACTTTAAGCGCGACAATTGCACCGTTATCTTTGACTGTTGGTTGAAGGTTCTAAGTCGGGTTATGACCTTGTTAGATGCCTGACTATCAATAGTCGCGTCCTTCCCAGAATAATCCATTACTCGACGTAATTGAAAGGTTGAGAATAAAAATCGCTTCGTGTGTAGCTCATTCTACACGCATAGTTCTTTCACGCACCCACGTTATCTGACCATATTGTCATCGCAAGCTAGTTCAGGATTTCAGGTAGACGTGACTCTAAACAGCGTGTTTGCTTCAAGAAAGAGAAATGCGGA
>JAKEIF010000215.1 GCA_022545875.1 Nitrososphaera sp. | reverse complement strand
TCTTTGGGATGAAAAGTTTGTTCCCATTTGGATCTCTGAACTTGCATCTGTCGCATTGATACCCCTTGCCTTTCCCTTCCGACTTCATCCGCTTGCCGCATGCTTTACAGAGCGGATTCCGAATTTCATAGGTTTCTGCGACTCTCAATACATTGAGATATTCAACGTTTAGGATTTTGGGATGCTTTGTAGTGCCTTTTCTTACGCCGCAGCCAATTTCGATCACGTCGCCGGCCTCTAGCTTTGCTGCTACGCCCGCAAGCCCTGTAGGCTCGTACACTGCAGCCGGCATTTGAGCGCCTTCCTGTTCGACAGTGAAAATGACGTGGCCTCCTTCGATTGCAAGCGGCCTTGACGAAACTTTGCACTGAAGATGGCCTGCCGTGTATGCCTTGATACTTACAATCTCTAATTCGTTCTGCAGGTGCATGTTTGTTCCCTGATTTGACCTGTAGACCATCCAGCCTTCTAGCTCTTCGTCTGGCTCAAGTGACGCGATTGAGGATGACACTATTTGCTCGGTTTCTCCTCTGACGCCAAAGTAAATTGGGTCCGGTCCGTGAGGGGCGATGAGGATCCGCCCATGCTTTTGATCATAATTATTGAAAGTGTTTGGATATGTTTCCTTGCTGAACCTGATGACTTTCTCTTCATCCACTGAACGCGGCTTGCCGCAGTTCTCCGGTTTTCTGTATGCGATAAGCTCAAAAGTATAATCTGTGTCAAGCAACAGGCTGCCCATTGCCCCGAGTGAACCGACCAGCCCTTGCCCGTTGCCGTAGGTAAAGTATGTGATTCCATTGCTGTCTGCAATTTTTTCAGCCATTTGCCTGCTCATCACATCGCACATTGCTGCGGCGGCAAAGCGCTGCAAGGCCGAAGGAATGTTCGCGCCACCAAGAAAGGCGACTCCGGGATTCGCTCCGCTTCCGATGGCAGAACTAACCTCTACCTGATGTCTCACGTAATCAATCACTTTTCCGGCGTCCTGCACATTCGCGCGCAGGCATACCGCGCCATTACCCCTTGTCTTCCAGGGAATGTTTGGGTTCAGTCTAATTAGAAGCGGATTATCGACAAGCTCGGCACCCATTTTTTTCAGATGCTCAACTACCGTAAACGCCAGGTGCGTCGTGCATCGACCGATCCGCGAATCGGTGTCATCGAACGCGATATGGAGCATCTCAGGTGCCATTCTTTAACTCTGATACCTCTGCCGACATAAAATAGTTGATTGCCGCCCTGACAGGAAACGTTAAAAATTTTATCACGCCAGATCATACTCTGACGTGACAAGTCAAGACATATGATAAGGACAATTAATATCGCACAACTGTCGATTAAGGACTGTCAATCTGCCCAGATTAGACTGGCTGAAAGACCACGGGCGCCTTTGCGTTGTACGACGGAAAAGCCACGACCACACTTGGCGGTTCACCACCGCGAGTATCCCTCTGTCTGCAGGCTGGTCGCCCAGTTCTTTCAGTCAACAATATGGTGTGCAACGATAATTCCGGATTTCAAGCATACTTTGAAAACGAAACGGGTTTTGATTATATCACTGTTATAAAATCGGCATAGGGTTTAAATACTTTCAGCATAGATCGTTTTGTTAAGTGAATTAGATGCCAGTCGCAATACTTCCTGATATTAGCGAACAACACTGCATCGGCTGTGCGCTCTGTGTAGAGATCTGCACTGCTCTTGGTCCAGATGTGCTGAGAGTAAAGCCGGTCGAAGGATGGAAGAGAGGTAAGGCATTCGTGTTTTATCCAGAGAGATGCATCTCAGACGGAGCATGCATTGGCGTTTGCCCGACAAAGGCAATCTTCTGGATGAGGCCAATGGATTACACTCCGGGACAGCCAATTCCGCTGAAGAAGCACGGCCTGTTTACAAAAGGCTGGGAAGAAGGCTAAGTCCTTCAGCTACTTTTCCTTTTTTTCATTTTTGTTCGAAAAATTTTTAATAACACACGCTATACGTTTGATCCAAATTGGTTGACTGGGATGAACAGATCAAGGCGCACATTTTCTGGATCTGGGGCGAACAAGACGGATTTCTAAAGCGTGGCAAGGAAGGCATGCTCGTGATAACGGACAGGCGTCTTGCATTTATCACTCAGACAGAGATGACCTACAGAATGCATGATACCCATTCGACCAGGCAGTTTAACCGGTTCAAGAACAGCGAGAACGTATTTCGCCCTGCGGAAGGCTACAAGCTCGAACATCTCGAGAAGGACCTTGACAAAAGCGGAGATAACTTGGAAATCCCATACAGCCAGATCATGGATGTTACTTCGGAGGATAAGCGCTGGGGCACCTTGCTCAAGGTAAAAGTGAACCTCGGTGACAGGTCAAAAGTCTACAAGTTTTCGATCGTAAAGGGCTGGGTGAAATATCCTGCAAAGGACCCGATTGAATTCCAGCGGATGGACTGGAACCCCTTAATAAACCTCGTAAAGACAGCAACTCCTTAAACTTATATTGGAATGCCTGTCAAGCTGCGTTAACTAGACCCTTATGCCAAAAACAAAGGCGTTCGTGTTTATCAACACGGATGCAGGAGTTGAGAAACTTTTGCACGAAGAGATAAGCAAGCTGCAGGGAGTAAAGGAGGTTTACCCACTTTACGGCGAGTATGACCTTATGGCAATAGTCGAAGAAGAAAGCGATTCTGATGTTGCAAAGATAATTTCTTGGGAGCTCCGCAAGATAAAGGGAATCCGCAGCACAAATACGATGGTCGTTGCAAAGTAAGACTTAGACTAGAGTTACCCGAACCCTTTTTCCTGCCCAGCTTCTGGGTACAGTGATCTGACCTTTTTTTCCTGCAACTTCTACCGTCCGCTCCAAGTCGTTTACAGTCGTTAGCGGCACTCGCTCCGCGCTCGAGTTTTCCGCAGTGACATGTTTGGGCTGCGCGTGCTGTTGGCAATACTTGCAAGACGTATCCGCCTGCCGCACCTTCATGCCTTCCATGTGCTCTGTCCTGTGCAGATCGATCAGAGTAATTTCTTCACGGATAGCAACAATTTCCTTTGGAACTAAAGTATTCTTTTCCGGAGAAAAAGTCGGAGACATCATTATAGATCTTTTGAGCCTAATCGACAATCGTTAATTAGACAATAGTCAAACAAAATTAACATCCAGATTCAATCCGGATGGCGAAAAAATGTGGTTGAAGATTATCATCGGATATAAATAATACCACTTTGAGAAGAGAAGAGGGAAGAATCGGGATGCCAGCAACAGCTATCTCCAAATTTGTGAGTCAGGGTGAAATCGACGAGGCTTACAAGAGCCTGTCGCCAACCCTGGGAGGAAAAAAGGACAACTACTTTGGAGTTCTTTATCTCTCCAAAAAGTTCAATGTTCCTCCAAACGAAGCCGCATCATTTGTCGCAGTTGATGGAACGACGGATGCAGGAATAGATGCATACTACCATGACAAGGACAAAAAAACGCTTTACCTTCATGTATTTCGCTGGTCTGAAGACCACATACAGTTCAGAGAGCCGCTGGAAAATCTAGGCAAAAACGGAATAAGCAAGATCTTTTTCGATCCGTCAAAGTCAGAAAGCGATCATCCCCTGATCGTTTCGCTAAAGACATGCCTGTTCGAAAACTGGAAGAACATAGACCGCGTTGTTATTGATTTCGTCTTCAACGGCGACCCCGTTGACGCTGAGCAGAGCAAAGTTCTCAGCTTCCTCAGGGAGACGGTCGAGGACAAGCGCAGCTTTATCGAAAGCTACCTCAGCAGGATCGGAGAGTCCGCAGGCCTGCACGATCTGATATTCCACTATGTGTCAAACGTAAATGCCCTAGGGAACATTACTTCTTCAAGGCAGACGGCGGAATATGTCATTAACTTTGATGGCTCGCTTGCCAT
>JAKEIF010000214.1 GCA_022545875.1 Nitrososphaera sp. | reverse complement strand
GAAGCTCGGCCAGCTTTTTCTGCTTGATGGCCTCAAGCTCGTTGTCTTCGCTCATGGTATAGGCACACCTAAAATTGGCTATAATTCTTGCGCCGCCAGCGATATTTTATTATTATCATCCATGTCAATTCTTACGATCTTGGAAGAAGAAAGTGACAGGGCTGGCAATACTGAAGTCGAAGTGCCTGTACAGGCCGACGAACTTGAAGAGTTGCGAGAGGAGCTCCGCAAGTCCAAAGCGGCCACCGAGAATACTCTCAACAAGATGAAGTACCTGATGGCCGATTTTGACAATTACCGCAAGCAGATGGAAAAGCAGCTCTCATCAAGGGCGGAATCCATCAAGGCGGAGCTGCTCCTAAAGTTCCTCAACATACGCGACGACTATTTACGGGCAGTCGCCGTGGCAAGGCAGAGCAAGTCAGAACCCGTTGTCATCCAGGGGCTGGAAGGCATCCTGAAAAACATTGACTCGCTTCTTTCGTCTGAAGGCGTGGTGGAGATAGAGACCGTAGGGACGCCCTTTGACCCCAACGTACATGACGCCGTCGCCTATTCTGCGAAAGACGACGTTGAGGAGAACACGGTCACTTCTGAGCTAAGGACGGGCTTTATGCTAAACGGCAAGGTCCTCAGGCCAAGCATGGTCGAGATCTCTAAGAAGATAGTTAAAAATAGCGTTTCTGACAGTAATAACCAGTCAGATACCACTAAAGGAGATTGAGAGAAATGGGTAAAATAATAGGAATAGATCTTGGAACAAGCAACTCGGCTGCCGCATCCATGATAGGCGGCAAGCCCACGATAATCCAGGCTGCAGAAGGCACATCGGTAGGCGGCAAGGCATTTCCATCCGTGGTGGCCTTTACCCGCGAAGGGCAGCTGATCGTCGGCGAGCCGGCGAGGCGCCAGATGATTTCAAACCCCGAAGGCACTGTCATAGCAGCAAAGCGCAAGATGGGCACGGATTTCAAGTTCAAGGTATTCGGCAAGGATTACACTCCACAGCAAGTATCGTCCTTTATCCTCCAAAAGATAAAGCGCGATGCCGAGGCGTTTCTTGGCGAGACTGTCGACAGGGCGGTGATTACAGTCCCGGCGTATTTCAATGACAACCAGAGGCAGGCGACAAAGGATGCCGGCGACATTGCGGGCCTACAAGTCGTCAGGATAATTAACGAGCCGACTGCCGCGTCGCTCGCTTATGGTCTTGACAAGGCAAACAAGGACCTCAAGATCATGGTCTTTGACCTTGGAGGAGGAACCCTTGACGTCACGATAATGGAAATGGGAGGCGGGGTCTTCCAGGTGAAAAGTACCTCCGGCGATACGCAGCTGGGCGGGACTGACATGGACAATACCCTGGTGCAATTTATTGTGCAAGAGTTCCGCAAACAGTCCGGCCTTGACGTGAGCAACGACAAGGCGGCCATGATGAGGGTAAGAGAAGCGGCGGAAAAGGCCAAGATTGAACTTTCAAACGTCGTCAACACGGAAATCAACCTGCCGTTTCTGGCCTACGATGCGTCGTCCGGCCCCAAGAACCTGGTTATCCAGCTGACGCGTGCAAAACTCGAGGAGCTGCTCAGGCCAATAATAGAGCGATGCCGTCAGCCGATGACACAGGCTATCACTGACGCCAAAATGACTGCAGCCGAAGTCGACAAAATAATCCTCATCGGAGGTCCGACAAGGATGCCGATGGTCAGGCAATTCGTAGCATCGGTGATGGGCAAGGAGCCAGAGCGCGGAGTCGACCCGATGGAAGCCGTCGCAATGGGCGCAGCGATCCAAGGCGCAATCATCGCCGGTGATGTATCGACAGACATACTGCTGGTAGATGTCACGCCCCTTACGCTGGGAGTAGAGGTGCTGGGAGGGCTGAAAGAGCCGCTTATAGAGAGGAACACAACCATCCCGACAAAAAAGAGCAAGGTCTTTACGACTGCGGCAGACTACCAGACGGCCGTCACGATCCACGTGGTTCAAGGCGAGCGGCCGATGGCATCTGACTGTGTTTCGCTTGGAATGTTCAACCTTTCAGGCATACCGCCGGCACCAAGGGGAGTCCCCCAGATCGAGGTGACCTTTGACATTGATGCAAACGGCATCCTCAACGTTGCGGCAAAGGACACGGCAACGCAGAAGGAGGCCAAGATCACGATAACTGCAAACAACAAGCTGTCAAAGGACGAAATAGAAAAGTTAAAGCGCGATTCCGATCAGTTTGCAGAAGCAGACAAAAAGAAAAAGGAAGAAGTAGAGCTCAAGAACGAGGCGGACAACTTGATCTATGCTGCAGAAAAGCTGGTGAACCAGGATCTCAAGGACAAGGTAACCGCGGAGCAGTCTGCAAAAGTTACAAAGGGCGTCCAGGAATTGCGCGAAGCAATTAGCAGCAACAACGCTGACAGCATCCGCGCTAAAGTCCAGGAACTAAAAACCGTGCTGGGAGAGATTAGCACCGCAGCATACCAGAGCGCCGGCGCGCCTGGCGCAGCCCCCCCTGGAGGCGCGGAAGGGCCGCAGGCGGGAGCCGGCTTTGAAGCGGGTCCGGCTGGAACAGCGGCGGGGCCGAATCCGTCTCCTTGACAAGAGTATAATAATTGAGCACCAACTACTCGATCAGGCGATAAGAAATGAGCGGCAAGCGCGATTACTATGAAGTCCTTGGACTGCAAAAAAATGCGGGCAAGGACGACATCAAGAATTCTTACCGCAAGCTCGCGCTGCAGTACCATCCAGATCGCAACAAGGATGCAGGGGCAGAGGAAAAATTCAAAGAGATATCTGAAGCGTATGCCGTGCTTTCGGACGACGACAAGCGCAAGCGCTATGACACCTATGGCCACGTAGGTCCCGAAGAAGCATTCAGGGGCTCCGAAGCGAACTTTGACGAAGTCTTTCGCGACATGGGCTTTGGGGGCTTTAGGGACATCTTTGAGCAACTTCTTGGCGGAAGACGAGGGGGCTTTGGCGACGAGTTTTTCGGTTTTGGAGGCTCGAGAAGGCAGAGGGGCCGGGACATCATTTACGATATGGAGCTATCGCTTGAAGACATCCTGCGTGGAAGGAAAGAAGAGGTAGAAGTCCCGCGACTTGAAAAGTGCTCCGTGTGTGCAGGGACGGGAGCTGCGCCGGGTACAAAGCCTAGAAAATGTACAGTCTGCGACGGCCACGGGCAGACAAGGCGCGTCTATAACCAGAACCGGTTTTCTACTTTTGTCTCGCTTGAGCCGTGCAGGACCTGCCAGGGAAGGGGCCAGATAATCGAAAGGCCATGCAGCAACTGCAAGGGCTTGGGCAGAGCGAGGCAGGTCAAGAAGTTAAAACTCGAAATACCGCCGGGGGTAGAGGAAGGGATGGCGTTTCAGCTTCGCGGCGAGGGTGAAGCCGCAGAACAGGGGGGTGCGCCTGGCGACCTTGTAGTGCGCCTGCACGTAAAGCCCCATTCGCAGTTTGAACGAATCGAGGACGGCCATCTATTGTACAACATCGGCGTCATGTTCACAGACTTGGCGCTTGGCACTGAACTTAGGATCCCAACTCTTGAAGGGACAGAAAAGTTGAAAATCCAGCCGGGCACGCAGGCTAACTCGATATTGCGCATCAAGGGCAAAGGGCTGCCCCGCTATGGAAGTTCGGGCCGGGGCGACCAGCTTGTAAAGATAGAGGCCAAGGTCCCGACGAAACTTAGCGACAGGCAAAAGTCACTGCTCAAAGAGCTCTCAAAGGAATTCGAAGAATAGGAAAAATACTTTAAATAAGATTTATGCCCAATTGCAGTCATGTCGTCACCATTTGATGAGTGGTTTGGACCTAGAAGGAAGCGCTTCGGATCGTGGTTCCCGGACATTGATGATATGATGAAGGAGATGGAAAAGATGATGCAGGAAGCATTCAAGAACGTAGAGCAGCAGGTCCCAAAGAACCTTGTGCGGGAGCGCAAGATGGAGGACGGCTCAACGGTCAGGGAAATGGGGCCAATCGTGTATGGCTATTCTGTCAAGATAGGTCCAGACGGCAAGCCGGTGGTGCGCAAATTTGGCAACATTGACGCGTTTCCAAATCTCCGCGGAGGAGGTATTTCACTCAAGGGAGAGCGGGAGCCGCTCGTTGACGTCATCAAGGGAGAAGGCGAAATCAGAGTTGTCGCCGAAGTTCCCGGCGTGGCCAAGGAAGATCTCAAGGTTACTGCGGATGAAAATACAGTCACGATTGAAT